>NZ_JBHWVI010000270.1:0-10443 GCF_042737005.1 Streptomyces sp. NPDC060027 | reverse complement strand
ACCCGGGTGTTCACGCACCGCGACAGTGCGACACCGGCGGTGATCAGCCCGCGGCCGGTGCCTGCGGCTTCAGCAGGGCCGGCAGCCGTGTGGTGCGCGGCTTCTGCGGAACCTCCGCGACGGCGTGCGGCAGGGCCTGCTCCACCCCGTGCACGACCGAGAGATGACGCTCGGCCCGGCCGAAGGCCGTGTAGACCCACGGCCGCGTCAGGGCCGCCGCGGCGTCGCCCGGGAGCACCACGACAGCGGCGGGCCAGCGCATTCCCACCGCCTGGTGCGCGGTGAGCGCCCAGCCGTGCCGCACGGCCTGCTCCACCCGTTCCTTCGGTACGACGACGGGGGCGCCCGAGCACTCCAGATGCAGCCCCTCGGCGTCGGCCTTCACCACATGGCCCGGCAGCGTACGACCCGGTGCGGGGGAGTAGGCGATCCGGTCGCCGGGGTCGAAGCCGCCGAAACGGCCCGGACCGGGGTTCAGCCGCTCCTTGAGCGCGGTGTTCAGCGCGCGGGTGCCGACCGCGCCGCCGTGCCCCGGGGTGATCACCTGCGTCTGCTCGGCCGGGATGCCGATCGCGCGCGGCACCGAGTCCGCGACCAGCTGCACGGTGCGGTGCACCGCCTCGCCGGCGTCGCGCACCGGGACGATCACGACCTCCTTGCCGGGCGCCTCGACCTGGTTGAGCTCGCCGATGCCGACCCCGGAGACCAGCTCGCCGATGGGCCCGGGGTCAGGGGTCCGCGAGGCCACCTGCGGGCAGGCGCGGGCGGCGATCAGGTCCGCGAAGACCCGGCCGGGGCCCGCCGACCAGAGCACGCCCGGATCACCGCTGAGCACGAGCCGCGCCCCGTCCGGCAGCGACTCGGCGAGCATCGCCGCCGTCTCCACGTCGAGCTGCGGCGCGTCGAGGACGACCAGGACGTCCAGGTCCAGGGCGCCGTCCGCGTCCCGGCCCGGGCCCTCGGCGCCGGAGAGGAGTCCGTCGACGGTGGTGACGCCGGTCGCCGTGGCGTCCGCGGGGCCGTCCGGCAGGTCGTGCCGGGCCAGTTCGGCCGTGAGGCCGTCGCGGCCGCCGCGGGTGTGCGTGGCGGCCCAGCCGCGCAGGCCGAGCGCACGCGCCGCGTGCAGCAGCGCCGCCGTCTCGGAGCGGGAGGCGTCGCCGCCGGTGTGCAGCACCAGCCCGTGAGCGGCGACCGCGCGGATCAGCTCCCCGGCGGAGCGGGGGGCCGTGGCCGCGGCCTGTTCCCAGTCGGCGGCCGAACCGTCCTCCTTCGACACCGAGTTCATCACCCGGGCGAGTGCGTCGGCGAGGCTCTCCTCGGCCAGCGCGTACCGCTCCAGGCCGATCAGGACGCGCACCGGGCGCTCCTCGGGCTCCTCCGTGTCGTCCTGCGGCGCCGGGGCAGGCGTGTCCAGCGCGTCCTGGAAGACCAGGGCCTCGCCCTCCGCGAGAGCGCTCTGCACGGCCGCGTCCGGGTCCGGCACCGAACGCTGGGAGAGCGCCGCGGTGAGCGCCGGGGCGTCCAGGGCGGTGTGCCCGGCGACGGCCGCCTGCTCCAGGAGCCACACGGTCAGCGCGCGGCCACGACGCTCGTCGTCCGGCCCGCACTCCGCGCCGAGCAGCGCCCGGGCGAACCCGTCGGCCTGTTCGGGCCGCACCCCGGCGACCCGCAGCAACTGCCACGGGTTCTCGCGCAGTTGCTCGTCGGCACCCTCGCCCAGGGCCGCGACGACCTGTGCCGCGAGCCCTTCGGGCGCGCCGCCCTCGGTCAGCACGGCGCGGACGGCCCCGACGGCTTCGGGCGCGGCGGTCGGCACCGGCGCGGCCGCTGCGGCCACGGGCTGCGGTCGCCGCACGGGCTCCTGCGCGGCCCTGCGCGGCGCGGGCTCGGGCTCGCGGAAGGCGGTGGCCACGGGCTTCTCACCGCTCTCCACGGCCCGCACCGCCGCGAGGAGGTCCGCGGCCGTGCCGCTGAGCTTGGCCCCGGCCGTGATCGGCGCCTGCTTCTCGGCCTTCCGCCGCTCGATCCGCTCCCGCTCCAAGCGCTGGGCCGCCAGCTCGGCGGCCGCCTCGGACAGCTGGGCGGCGCCTTCGGAGGATTCGGTCCCCGCGACGGTCTCCGTACCCGCGGCGGCTTCCGTGCCGGCGGCGGCCTCGGCCTGTGTGCCCGCGTCCGTGTCCTCGCCCGCGTCCGCGTCCGTGCCCTCCTCCTCGGAGGCGTCCCCGCCCTCGGAGTGCGCGTCCGCGGGGCGCACGTTCTCGCCCGTGCTCTCCGGGGCGGCCGTGTCCGCGCCCGGCGTCCCCGGCTCCGCTTCCTCCGTGGTCTCGGGCTCCGTGCTCACAGCGTGCTCCAGTCGTGATCGGGATAGTGGTGCACCGGGGCCGACACGTCGTCGAGCGCCCGGCAGATCTCGTCAGGAAGACTAAGGCTCTCCACTGACAACGCGGCCGTGAGCTGCTGCGCGTTGCGCGCGCCGACGATGGGGGCGCTGACCCCGGGCCGGTCGCGGACCCAGGCGAGCGCCACCTGGAGCGCCGTCACGGCGAGCCCGTCCGCCGCGGTCGTCACCGCCTCCACGATGCTCCTCGCCGTGTCGTCGAGATAGGGCGCGACGAACGGCGCGAGGTGTTCGGAGCCGCCACGGGAGTCGGTCGGTGTCCCGTTGCGGTACTTGCCGGTGAGCACTCCGCGCCCGAGCGGCGAGGAGGGCAGCAGACCGATGCCCAGGTCGAGGGCGGCCGGCAGCACCTCCCGCTCGATGCCGCGCTGGAGCAGGGAGTACTCCATCTGCGTACTGGCCAGGCGGGTGCGTATACCCGGAGCCGCGAGCTGCCAGGTGGCGGCCTTGGCGAGCTGCCAGCCGCAGAAGTTGGACACGCCCGCGTAGCGCGCGCGGCCGCTGCTGACGGCCAGGTCGAGGGCCTGGAGGGTCTCTTCCAGGGGCGTGTCGGGGTCGTAGGCGTGGACGTGCCACACGTCCACGTAGTCCGTGCCCAGGCGGGCGAGCGAGGCGTCCAGGGCCGCCAGCAGGTGACTGCGCGAGCCGTCGAAGCGGCGGTCCGGGTCGCGCACGCTCCCGGCCTTCGTCGAGATGACCAGGTCCCGGCGCGGCACGAGCCCTTCCATGAGGCGTCCGAGGAGGTACTCGGCCTCCCCGTCGCCGTACACGTCCGCGGTGTCCACGAGGGTCCCGCCCGCTTCCCAGAACGTCTTCAAGAGGTCCGCCGCGTCATGCTCGTCGGTGTCCCGCCCCCATGTGAGGGTGCCGAGTCCGATCCGGGACACACGCAGGCCGGTACGGCCGAGATGCCTCTGCTCCATGAACGCCGAGATTACTGTCCGACACCGGCCGCGTGGGGGCCTGTGGACAACGGAAAATCCTTGGATTGCCGCACGTGACGACCGGTGGCGCCGGACTGCGGCCGGGACCCGCGTGCACGGGCGGACGCGAGGGGCCGCGCCGCGCGGCCCGGTAGTGCCCCGCGCCCGTGCCGAGAAGGCGAACGTGCCGCTCCCCGACCGGGACGCACGCACGCTAGGGTCTCGGACAAAGGGACGTTACTGATCGGTAAGGGGAATCGGCCATGCAGCTCGGCATCAACCTCGGCTACTGGGGCGCCGGAATGGACGGGGACAATCTCGCCGTCGCCCAGGAGGCCGACCGGCTCGGATACGCCGTCTGCTGGGCCGCCGAGGCCTATGGCTCCGACGCGGCCACCGTGCTCAGCTGGGTCGCCGCCCAGACCGAGCGCATCGACGTCGGTTCGGCCATCTTCCAGATCCCGGCCCGGCAGCCCGCGATGACCGCGATGACCGCCGCGACCCTCGACTCGCTGTCGGGCGGCCGTTTCCGCCTCGGCCTCGGCGTCTCCGGGCCGCAGGTCTCCGAGGGCTGGTACGGCGTCAAGTTCGACAAGCCGCTGGCCCGCACCCGCGAGTACGTGGAGATCGTGCGCAAGGCGATGACGCGCGAGCGGCTGTCGTACGAGGGTGAGCACTGGACCCTGCCGCTGCCGGACGGTCCGGGCAAGCCGCTGAAGCTGACCGTGCACCCGGAGCGCGAGCACATCCCGCTCTACGTCGCCGCGATCGGCCCCAAGAACCTGGAGCAGACCGGCGAGATCGCCGACGGCGCGCTGCTGATCTTCCCCTCGGCCGAGCACCTCGAGGACACCGCGATCACCTACCTGCGCGCGGGCCGGGAGAAGGCCGGCAGGACGATGGAGGGCTTCGACGTCTGTCCGACCCTTCCGCTCGCCCTCGGCGACGACAAGGACGTCGCGGCGCTCGCCGACATGTTCCGCCCGTACACCGCGCTGTACGTCGGCGGCATGGGCAGCCGCAAGCAGAACTTCTACAACCAGCTCGCCCGGCGCATGGGCTACGAGAAGGAAGCCGCCGAGATCCAGGACAAGTACCTGTCCGGCGACAAGGAGGGCGCCGCGGCCGCCGTCCCGCACGCGCTGATCGACCAGACGACCCTGCTCGGCTCGGTGGACCGCATCGCCGACCGCATGCAGGCGTACGCCGCGGCCGGGGTCACCACACTCACGCTGGCGCCCGCGGGCTTCACGCTGGAGGACCGGATCGCCTCGCTGCGGGCCGGCTCCGACGCCCTGGAGCGGGCCGGACTCGCGTAACCGCGCCGGAAAAGTTCTGCGGCCGTGGTGGGGGCTCGGGGGTCTTCCCCGCCACGGCCGTCACAGGGAACAACGCGTCGACGGTCTCTTGGTTACGCGCTTGGGCCCGCTTCGTCGTCCACCGTTTGGCGGATTTGTCCGACACATCGGTTGCCGGGTCGTGAACATCCCATTTGACTCGTTTTCTGCACAACCCTGCAGAGAGGTGTCAGAGATGCTTTCCGCCAAGAGTCTGTTCCAGGAGATTCTCGACAACGACGAGTCGTACCGGCTCTTCTGTTCCATCGCCGCCAGCGGGGAGTCGCAAGGGGGCTGGGAGAACGCCCGGATCGCCGCGCTGGTCCCGGCGAGCGAACGCCGGCTCGCCCCCAGGATCGCCCGGCACGGCGCCGACGAGGACAAGCACGGGCGGATCTTCAACGCCCTCATGAAGAAGCGCGGTCTCGAACCGGTCGAGATCCCGCCCGACACCGACTACACCATGCTCCTGGAGCGGTACGGGATCGGTCTGGCGCACGAGAAGCTCAAGGACGACCAGCCGCTCACCGTGCAGGACATCGTCACCTATCTCGCCCACAGCCGGGTGACCGAACAGCGCGCCTCCGAGCAGATGGACCTGCTGCGCAAACACTTCGCCGACCACCCCGAGATCGGCCGCGCGGTGAAGATGATCTCGGGCGACGAGGACAACCACCTCGCGTACTGCCACGAGGAACTGCTGCGCTTCGCGTACGACGGCCACGGCCGCGCCATCCAGCGGACCCTGCGCGAGTGCGCGCTCGCCGAGATCCGCATCTACCGGGACGTCAGCCTCGCGGTGATGGCCCACATGGGCCGCATCCTCGGCTGGTCCAGGGCCAGGGCCTCGGTCCTCGCCGCGGGCATTCACGCCGTCTACGCCTACGAGCGGACCGCGGGCTGGCGCCGGATGGTCTCCCTGAGGATGCCCGAACGGCGCGGCGCGCTGGACGGCCCCGCCACGGCGGCACCGGAATTCGCCTGACCGCACCCGTCCTCCGCCCGCACCCGGTTTCTACCCGGGCCTGACCTCCACCCGCACCCGGCCGCCGTGAGGACGGCCCCCCGTACGTGCCCGGACACCCGGACCCGCACCCGGGCGGGCTAGTACGTGTCCCGACTACAGCCAGCCCCGCCGCTTGAAGAGCCGGAACAGCCCGATCTCCAGCACGACCATGCACCCGACCACCGCCGGATACGACCACACCCAGTGCAGCTCGGGCATGTGGTCGAAGTTCATCCCGTAGATCCCGGCGATCATCGTCGGGACGGCCGCCATGGCCGCCCACGCGGAGATCTTCCGCATGTCGTCGTTCTGCCGCACGCTCATCTGCGCGAGGTGCGCCGAGAGGATGTCGGACACCAGCCGGTCCAGGCCCTCCACGGACTCGTTGACGCGCAGCAGGTGGTCGTTGACGTCGCGGAAGAAGGGCTGTGCCTTGCCGTTCACGAACGGGACGGCCGTCGAGGCGAGGCCCGAGCCCGAGAGCCGGGCCAGCGGCACCGCCAGCGGGACCGTGGCCCTGCGGAACTCCTGCACCTGCCGCTTGAAGGCGTAGATCCGCGACGCGGTGTTCCGCCCGCCGCCGAGCTGCGGCGAGAAGACCTCCGCCTCCAGCTCCTCCAGGTCGGTACCGAGCTCGGTCGCCACCTCCAGGTAGTGGTCCACGGTGGCGTCCGCGATCGAGTAGAGCACCGCAGTCGGCCCGTGCCGCAGGGTCTCGGGGTCCGACTCCAGTCGCTGCCGGACCGCCGCGAGGGGCGACTCCTCGCCGTGCCGCACGGTCACCACGAACGAGTCGCCGACGAAGACCATGACCTCGCCGGAGGTGACGGCATCGCTCTCCGGCTCGTACGACACCGGTTTGAGGACCATGAAGAGCGAGTCCTCGTACACCTCCAGCTTGGGACGCTGATGGGCCTTCAGGGCGTCCTCGACCGCCAGCGGATGCAGCCCGAACTCCTCCGTGACGAGGTCGAACTCCTTCTCCGTGGGCTCGTGCAGGCCGATCCACACGAAGGCGTCACCCCCGGCGCGACAGTGGGCCAGGGCGTCGGAGAGGTCGTCGGGGCCCTCCGTCCGCCGCCCGGCACGGTAGATGGCACAGTCGACGATCACGGAGCGCATTCTCCCGTCGTTCCGGCCCGGCCGCACTCCGGGCACCGCTTTCCCCAGGGCCCGTCGGCTCCGCGAGCCGTCCGTTTACGCTGGGCCGCATGCCCACCCTGATCCTCGTCCGGCACGGACGCTCCACCGCCAACACCGCGGGACTGCTCGCCGGCTGGACACCCGGCGTGGCCCTCGACGAGCGCGGCACCCAGCAGGCCGCGGCCCTTCCGGGGCGGCTCGCCGGGCTGCCGATCGCCGAGGTCGTCACCAGCCCTCTCCAGCGCTGCCAGGAGACCGTCCAGCCGCTGCTGGAGGCCCGCCCCGAGGTCCCGGCGCACACCGAGGAGCGCATCGGAGAGGCCCACTACGGCGACTGGTCGGGCCGCAAGCTCGCCGAACTCAAGGACGAGCCGCTGATGGAGGTCGTCCAGGCGCATCCGTCCGCGGCCGCGTTCCCGGGCGGCGAATCGATGCGGGCCATGCAGACCCGGGCCGCCGAGGCCGTGCGCGAGTGGAACGCGCGCGTGGAGCGCGACCACGGAAGCGACGCGGTCTACCTGATGTGTTCGCACGGCGACATCATCAAGTCGCTCGTCGCCGACGCACTCGGACTTCATCTGGACCTCTTCCAACGGATCTCTGTCGAACCGTGTTCCATCACCGCGATCCGTTACACCCGGTTGAGGCCTTTTCTCGTACGTCTCGGGGACACCGGTGATTTCGCCTCCCTCGCGCCGCGCGAGGAACCCCCGAGCGGCGACGCTCCGGTCGGGGGCGGTGCGGGCGCACCGTGATCGTCGGCCGCAGTAGGGTGAAGCGGTCGAACCAGCACAGTAGTTGTCAGCGTTTTCTCAGCAGCCGATGCGGGCCGGCGCAGTCAGCCGCTCCCCATGCCGATTCAATGGAGACAGGACGTGTCCCGTCAGGTGTTCCTCTACGACCCCCCGGACCGCTTCGTGGCCGGTACGGTCGGGTTGCCCGGGCGCCGTACCTTCTTCCTGCAGGCGTCCTCGGGACCCCGGGTGACCAGCGTGGCCTTGGAGAAGACCCAGGTCGCCGCGCTCGCCGAGCGGATGGACGAGCTTCTCGACGAGGTCGTCCGGCGGACCGGCGGCAGCGCCCCGGTCCCGGCGATGGCCTCCACCGAGGTGTCCGACACCGCGCCCCTCGACACACCCGTGGAGGAGGAGTTCCGGGTCGGCACCATGGCGCTGGCCTGGGACGGTGACGAGCAGCGCATGATCGTCGAGGCGCAGGCGCTCGTGGAACTCGAGGCCGAGTCCGACGAGGACCTCGCGGAGGCCGAGGAGCGGCTGCTCCAGGACGAGGAGAACGGTCCGCCGATGCTCCGGGTCCGGCTCACCGGCGTGCAGGCCCGGGCCTTCGCCAAGCGCGCGCTCGACGTCGTCAACGCCGGCCGGCCGCCCTGCCCGCTGTGCAGTCTCCCGCTCGACCCGGAAGGACACGTATGTCCGCGCCAGAACGGATACCGCCGCGGAGCGTGACGACCGCCGAGCTGCTCGCCCGGGGCGAGCTGAAGGTCCGCGGACAGATCCGTGAGGCCTCGAACGCGGTGCTGTACTGCTCCGTGTCGTACGAGGGCCGCGAGGCGCTCTGCGTCTACAAGCCCGTCGCGGGCGAGCGGCCTCTGTGGGACTTCCCCGACGGCACGCTCGCACAGCGCGAGGTCGCCGCGTACGAGGTCTCCGAGGCGACCGGCTGGGGGCTCGTCCCCACCACGGTGCTGCGCGACGGCCCGTACGGCGAGGGCATGTGCCAGCTGTGGATCGAGTCCCCGGCCGGGCAGGACGGGGACGGCCTGCTCGCGCTCGTCGAGGGCGAGGAACCGGCCGAGGGCTGGAAGGCGATCGGCTTCGCCGAGGTCGGCGAGGGCGAGACGGCACTGCTCGTGCACGCCGACGACGCCCGGCTGCGGCGGCTCGCCGTCCTCGACGCCGTGATCAACAACGCGGACCGCAAGGGCGGTCATCTGCTGCCCGCGGGGGAGGGCCGCCTCTACGGCATCGACCACGGGGTCACCTTCAACGCCGAGAACAAGCTGCGCACGCTGCTGTGGGGCTGGGCCGGGGAGCCGCTGACACCGGAGGCGCTGGAGGTCCTCACCTCCCTGCGCGACGGTCTGGCGCCGGGCGCACCGCTGGCCACCCGCTTGGCCGAACTCGTCACCGCCGACGAGATCGACGCCACGCGCGCGCGGGTCGAGGCGATGCTCGCTTCCGGGAAGCACCCGGAGCCGAGCGGGGAATGGCCCGCGATCCCCTGGCCGCCGGTGTAGCGCTCGTCGGCACGTAGGCACGGCACCGGGGGGCCGCGCAAGAGGGCCTTCCCGGCCATAAGGTGCTGGCCGGTTCGTATACGGAAGTTCCGTCCGGTTAGTCTCATGACATGTATGCCTGGCCCGCTTCTGAGGTCCCCGCCCTGCCTGGCGAGGGCCGCGACCTCCGGATCCACGACACCGCGACCGGTGGGCTCGTCACCCTCGACCCCGGTCCCGTCGCCCGTATCTACGTCTGCGGCATCACGCCGTACGACGCGACCCATCTGGGTCACGCGGCGACCTACAACGCGTTCGACCTCGTGCAGCGCGTGTGGCTCGACACCAAGCGGCAGGTTCATTACGTCCAGAACGTCACGGACGTCGACGACCCGCTGCTGGAGCGGGCCGAGCGC
This sequence comes from Streptomyces sp. NPDC060027, assembly GCF_042737005.1. Lineage (NCBI taxonomy): Bacteria > Bacillati > Actinomycetota > Actinomycetes > Kitasatosporales > Streptomycetaceae > Streptomyces > Streptomyces sp. NPDC060027. The sequence goes on along the minus strand of NZ_JBHWVI010000270.1, from coordinate 984 downwards.
GACGGCGTCGACTGGGTGGGACTCGCCGAGAAGGAGACCGCCCTCTTCCGCGAGGACATGACCGCCCTGCGGATGCTGCCGCCGCGCCACTACATAGGCGCCGTCGAGGCGATACCCGGCATCGTGCCGCTCGTCGAGCGGCTGCGGGACGCCGGAGCGGCGTACGAGCTCGACGGCGACGTGTACTTCTCCGTGGAGTCCGACCCCGCCTTCGGCAAGGTGTCCAACCTGGACGCCGAGACGATGCGTCTGCTCTCCGCGGAGCGGGGCGGCGACCCGGACCGGGCGGGGAAGAAGAACCCCCTCGACCCGATGCTGTGGATGGCCGCCCGCGAGGGCGAGCCGAGCTGGGACGGCGGCTCGCTGGGCCGCGGCCGGCCCGGCTGGCACATCGAGTGCGTCGCCATCGCCCTCGACCACCTGGGAATGGGCTTCGACGTCCAGGGCGGCGGCTCCGACCTCGCCTTCCCGCACCACGAGATGGGCGCCTCGCACGCCCAGGTGTTGACCGGCGAGTTCCCCATGGCCAAGGCGTACGTCCACGCCGGCATGGTCGCGCTGCACGGCGAGAAGATGTCGAAGTCCAAGGGAAACCTCGTCTTCGTGTCCCGGCTGCGGTACGACGGGGTCGACCCGGCCGCCATCCGCCTCGCCCTGCTCGCGCACCACTACCGGGCCGACTGGGAGTGGACGGACGCCGTCCTCGAAGAGGCCGTCGCGCGCCTGGCGAACTGGCGGGCCGCGGTGTCCCGGCCCGACGGGCCGTCCGCCGACGCGCTCGTCGAGGAGATCCGCGCCGCGCTCGCCGAGGACCTCGACGCACCGGCCGCGCTCGCCGCCGTCGACCGCTGGGCAGCGCTCCAGCACGAGACGGGCGGCACGGACGAGGGCGCCCCCGGTGTCGTGTCGCGGGCCGTCGACGCCCTCATGGGCGTGGCCCTGTAACCGGTCGCCGTACGCAGTCGGGCGCCGGGCGGAGTGATC
>NZ_JBHWVI010000269.1:0-10513 GCF_042737005.1 Streptomyces sp. NPDC060027 | reverse complement strand
GTGTTCGACCGGGCCCCGCCCCCTGGTGTCCCGCACGGGAAGGAAGCACTCCGCCTCAGCGGCCCACCGCCCGCTTCAGGGAGCGCGCCCTCCGGGCGACCCGCCGTACTGTCGCGTTGCGCGGGATGAAGGCGAGTTGGGCCGGGACCGCTCCGGGCAGGGCCAGCGAGGTGAGGCGCTTGCGCTTGAAGTAGCGCCAGGTGTGCTCGGACAGCTGGTTCGTCAGGTAGCTCTCGGCCGCCGGGCGCAGGTCCGGGTAGATCTTCGGCTGCATCGCGAAGCCCACGGACTTCAGGAGCTTCGTCAGGGCCGCCACGTCCATGCCGGGGCCCTGTCCGGTGACCGCCGCGCGGTCCGACAGGTCGGGCAGCAACGCGTCGACGATGGTCACCGGGACACGGTTGCTGTTCTCGTACGGGGTCAGACGGTCCAGCAGCGAGCCGGTGCCGACGCGCGCGACCGGCAGGCCGTACAGCGCGGACGCCGTGAGCAGCGCCGTGGAGAAGCAGCCGACGACCAGCGCGGGACGCATCCGCTGGTAGAGCACCTCGGCGAGGACCGGGGTGTCGAGCACGGTCAGGTCCGCGCCCAGCTTCTCGGCCTCCCGTTCCAGGACGCGCGACCAGCGGGCGGGTGCGGTCGGGTGCGGCTTGAACACCACACGGGTGTGGCCGAGGGCGATCACGCCCTTCAGCATCCGTACGTGGAGGTCCTCTTCCTCCTCGGCGGTGAGGATTCCGAGCGCGGAGAGGTACTGGCCGAGCAGCAGGGCCGGTTCGTCGATGGCCGGCAGGGCGTCGCCGGTGTCCACGAGCTGGGCGAGCACCTTCACGAAGGCGTCCGTCGGCACGATCTCCGGTTCGACGTCGAACTCGGTGAGCAGCAGCGGCTTGAGGTCGGGGACCAGGTCGAGATGGAGCAACCGGGTCACCCGGGTGCCGACCAGCGGGTCGATCTTGTTGCGGGTGGGGCCGTAGCTCATCAGGCCGTCGGCGTACACGGTGACGGGCGCGCCCATGAAGATCTGGGAGACGCCGAGCGCCGGGTTGACCTGGATGGACTCGACGGCCAGTTCGATGTCGTCGTCGCCGAGGTTCCAGGCGAGCCGCAGATGCCGCTCCCACAGGGGTACGTCGTCCGGCCGCGGGGCCCAACCGCCCGGGTGGAAGGGGGAGATGGTCTCGTTCCACGAGATGACGTCGTCGAAGCGGCCGCGCAGCTGCTCGAAGCCGGGCATCTCGTCCACGCCGGGCGTCGTCTCGGGCGTCGCCGCGTTGTTGGAGACGAGCAGGATGCGCCGGTCGGCCGGTCCGAAGCTGTCGGTGTCGAGGGCCGCGGCGAGCGTGGCCGTGCCGTACAGCGTGGACGCCATGAAGATCTGGGTGGTCACGCGGCCACCCCCGCGGCGGGCGCGGGCCGTCGGCGCAGTCGGCGCAGCCGGGTGGCGCGCTGGACGTCCATCGAGTCGAGGGCCTCGTCGAGCACGCCCTGGGGCATGCGGCGCAGTGCGACGGCACTCATGGACTTCAGTTTCCGTGCCACCGCCGGTTCGAACCTTTCGATGGATCCCAGGTGATGGGAAATAATCGCGCAATAGGTGCGCACGGCTTTGGGCAGGAGTTTTTCCGCCTCCCGGTCCTCGGCGGTTTCCGCGATGACCTGGTCGAACGCGCGAATGAAATCGAGTTGGCGCACGTCCCCGATCTGGGTGAGTGAGGAGGCGACGCCACGCCGGTAGAACACGCCGAGAAGCCCCACCGTGGCGAAGGATTCGGCCTCTCGGTGGAGTTTCCAGATCCACGGCCGGTCCTCGGCCGTACGCAGTCCGTCGGTGAAGTGGAGCAGTCCGCGGTCGACCAGCCGGCGGTGGTAGATGCCCGCCCAGGCGTAGGCGTAGTCGACGGAGGTGGACCGGTCGGAGGGCAGAATGGCGTCGCGGGGGTTGAGGACGACTCCGCGGCGACCGTGCGGAACACGGTGGACGGAGCGCGCCCGCGCGGTGCACTGGACATGGTCCGTACGGACGAAGTCGCAGCCCAGGTCCTCTATGGAGGAGAGGAGTCGTTCGTAGTATCCGGGGGCGAGCCAGTCGTCCCCGTCGAGAAACGTGAGGTACTCGCCACGCGCCCTGTCGATCCCGGTGTTGCGTGCGGTGGCCAGTCCTCCGTTCTTCTCGTGTCTGACATACACCGCACCCGGGAGCTCGCGCTCCGCGCGCGCGAGGATGTCCGGTGTCTCGTCGCGCGAGCAGTCGTCGACGAGAATGAATTCGAAGTCCTGCCGTGCGTTCGCACGCAGGCTCTTCAGGGTGTCGGGCGCATATTGCTGCACGTTGTAGAACGGCACGATGACGGAGAGCTTGACCACCCCTGTGACGTTAGGGGGCGGCCCGGCATTCGTCTTTACCGTTGGTGAGATGCCAGGTGAACGACGCGTGGCGGAACCGTGAACCAAGCCGTTTTCTCAGCCGATCCCGGGCTGATTCGCCATTCGTCGACGCGCTGTTAACCGTTTGTTGTATTCAGGTTGGGCCGCACCTCGAAAAGGCTTCCTAGCGTCTAGGACGTGCCAGCAAGTACCACGAAGTCCCTGCGAGTGGCCGTCCTCGCGGATTCCGACACCAGGTGGAAATGGGGCTCGCTCACCGCGAACCGCGTCTCCCCGGCCGACTCGGACATCCGCCTCGACGGATTCCTCCTGCGTGGCCGCGCCACCCCGACCGCCCGCCAGCTCGAAGAGGTCGGCGTCCGCGCGGACTCCCTCCGCGAGGTCACCGCCGTCGAGTTCCTGCGGGAACTGGGCAACGAGGACCACGGCTACGACCTGGTCGTCCTCGCTCTGGTCGGCGGCGCCGTCCAGGCGGTGCTGCACGGCCTGGCCCGCGCCTGGGCCGGACGGAAGAAGCGGCCCCTGGTCGTCACCGGCTATGTCGGCGTCGTCTACGAGAAGCTCGCGGACGGGCTGCTCCTGCGGCACGGCGCGGATCTCGTCCTCGCCAACTCCCGCCAGGACGCGGACCGTTTCCGGGCCGTGTACGAGGGGGTCGGCGCCGACGCCGGATCGGTGACCGAGGTCGCGCTGCCCTTCCTCGGCGGGGCCGCGTACACGGAGAACGACCCGTCCGCGGAGCAAGGGCGCAGGCCCTACACGGTCGTCTTCGCCGCCCAGCCCTCCGTACCGGAGAACCGCAAGGACCGTACGTACCTGCTGGACCGGCTGATCCGGCACGCACGGCTGCACCCGGACCGCGAGGTCCTGCTCAAACTGCGCTCCAAGCCGGGCGAACACACCACGCACATCGAGGAGCTGCCCTACCAGAAGCTGGTGCAGAAGGCGGATCCGCCGGCCAACTTCCGCCTGGTGTACGGGCACATGGGCGAGGTCCTCGACCGCACCGACCTGCTGGTCACCATCAGCTCCACCGCCGCCCTGGAATCCCTGCACCGCCGTATCCCCACCGTCGTCCTCAGCGACCTCGGGGTGCGCGAGGCGCTCGGCAACCACCACTTCGTGGGCTCCGGCTGCCTCGCGTCCTGGGAGCAGCTCGACGCGGGGCACCGGCCGGCGCCCGACGCGGAGTGGGTGGCCCGGCAGGGCGTCGCGGCCGGGGGTACCCCCGCTGGGGGAGGCTCGTACGAGACCGCCTTCGACGCGGCGCGGCTGCGCATCACCGAGCTGCTGGCGGCGGACAGGCTGCCACCCCTGGCTCCCTACTACACGCCCGTCACCGCGCCCGGCTATCTGCCCGGCATCCTCGCCCGCCACCACCTCGGGCCGGACGGCAGCCCGCTGCCCGGCGCCCCCGCGGCGGACCGGGAGCCCAGCCCCGTACGGCAGATCGTGCGCCGGGCCGCCCGCGGCGCCTACCGCCACGGCGTCCAGCGCGTGGCACCGGTGATCCGGCGGATGGGCGAACTGTGAGCGCCCCGACACCGGGCCGCCCGCCGTCCCCCGCCTCCCCCGCCTTCCTCTTCCCCTCGTCAAAAGGAAGCCCGATGACCAACTCGGAAGCGGGCCACGCCGCGCCGGTGCGCCGTGTGCTCGCGGTGATCCCCGCGCGCGGCGGCTCCAAGGGCGTGCCCGCGAAGAACCTCCTCCCGGTCGGCGGCGTGCCGCTGGTGGCCCGCGCGGTGCGCGAGTGCCGTTCCGCCCGCCTCGTGACCGACGTCGTGGTCTCCACCGACGACCAGGCCATCGCGGCCGCCGCCCGCCAGGCCGGCGCCGAGGTCGTGCTGCGCCCCGCCGCCATCGCCGGGGACACCGCCACCTCCGAGGCCGCCGTCCTGCACGCCATGGACACCCACGAGGCGCTGCACGGCTCCCCGGTCGACGTGGTGCTGCTCGTCCAGTGCACCAGCCCGTTCATCGTCCGCGAGGACGTGGACGGCGTCGTGAACGCGATCCTCGCGAACGGCGCGGACACGGCCCTGACCGTGGCGCCCTTCCACGGCTTCGTGTGGCGGGACGCCGACGACGAGCCCGCCGCCCCGGTGCCCGTCGACAGCGGCCGCGCGGCCGTCGAGGGCGGCACCGACACCCTCGTCGCCGACATCGCCACCAGCGGCGGCTACGGCATCAACCACGACAAGTCCTTCCGCCCGCGCCGCCAGGACCGCCCCCAGGACCTCCTGGAGACGGGTGCCGTCTACGCCATGGAGGCGAACGGCTTCCGCGTGGCGAAGCACCGCTTCTTCGGCCGCACCGAACTCGTGCGCACCGACCCGGCCCGCGTGCTGGAGATCGACGACCCGCACGACCTCGCCCGCGCCCGGGCCCTCGCGCCGCTCTTCGACGCGAACAGGCCCGGCACACTTCCGACCGCCGAAGACATCGACGCGGTCGTCCTCGACTTCGACGGCACCCAGACCGACGACAGGGTGCTGATCGACTCCGACGGACGGGAGTTCGTCTCCGTGCACCGCGGGGACGGACTCGGTATCGCGGCCCTGCGCAAGAGCGGGCTGACGATGCTGATCCTGTCCACGGAACAGAACCCGGTCGTCGCCGCCCGGGCCCGGAAGCTCAAGATCCCGGTCCTGCACGGCATCGACCGGAAAGACCTCGCACTGAAGCAGTGGTGCGAGGAGCAGGGCATCGCGCCTGAGCGCGTGCTCTACGTCGGCAACGACGTCAACGACCTCCCCTGCTTCGCCCTCGTGGGCTGGCCGGTGGCGGTCGCGAGCGCCCACGACGTCGTGCGCGGCGCCGCACGCGCGGTCACCACCGTCCCCGGCGGCGACGGCGCGATCCGAGAGATCGCCAGCTGGATCCTCGGCCCTTCTCTCGACTCCCTCGACAAGTAAGGAACTTCTCCACCATGAGCACCAACTCCCGTCTGCGCCAGTTCGGTTCGAAGACCGCCGGTCCCGGCCACCCCGTCTACGTCGTCGGCGAGATCGGCATCAACCACAACGGCGAGCTCGAGAACGCCTTCAAGCTGATCGACGCCGCCGCCGAGGCCGGCTGCGACGCCGTCAAGTTCCAGAAGCGCACCCCGGAGATCTGCACCCCGCGCGACCAGTGGGACATCGAGCGCGACACCCCCTGGGGCCGCATGACCTACATCGACTACCGCCACCGCGTGGAGTTCGGTGAGGACGAGTACCGCCAGATCGACGAGTACGCCAGGAGCAAGAACATCGACTGGTTCGCCTCCCCGTGGGACACCGAGGCCGTCGCCTTCCTGGAGAAGTTCGACGTCCCGGCCCACAAGGTGGCCTCCGCCTCGCTGACCGACGACGAGCTGCTGCGCGCCCTGCGCGGCACCGGCCGTACGGTCATCCTCTCCACCGGCATGTCGACGCCGAAGCAGATCCGCCACGCGGTCGAGGTCCTCGGCAGCGAGAACATCCTGATGTGCCACGCCACGTCGACCTACCCGGCGCAGGCTGAGGAACTCAACCTCCGCGTCATCAACACCCTGCAGGCCGAGTACCCGAACGTTCCGATCGGCTACTCCGGCCACGAGACGGGCCTGCAGACCACGCTCGCCGCGGTCGCCCTCGGCGCCGCCTTCGTCGAGCGTCACATCACCCTGGACCGCGCGATGTGGGGCTCCGACCAGGCCGCCTCCGTCGAGCCGCAGGGACTGACCCGCCTCGTTCGCGACATCCGCACCATCGAGGCCTCCCTCGGTGACGGGGTCAAGAAGGTCTACGCGTCCGAGCTCGGCCCGATGAAGAAGCTGCGCCGCGTCACGGGCGTCGTCGCCGAGGCCGAGATCGCCGCGGCCGCCGGCGAGCCCGTCTCGGTCTGAACGCCCTGAACTCCTTACGACGGGACGGTCGTACGACGATGAGCCCCCGCACCGGATCCACCGGCTCCCACACTCTCGCCTTCGTCGAGAGTCCGGTACAGCTCCTGAACGTGCTGGAGTGGGCGCACACCCAGGCCCACGCTGCCGCGGCACCCGGCGCGGGGTTCACCCTCGTCGTCCTCTCTCCCAACGACCCGATGACGCGCGGCCAGCTCCGCCGGATGGCCGAGCTGGCCCGCGACGAGGGGCACACGGTCCGCTGGGAGGAGGCGCGCGGTGGCACCACGGCCCCCTTCCACACCATCGGCGGACTGGCTCCGCTGCTGCGCCGGGCCCGGCGGATCGTCATGGGGGACCCGTTCTCCCGCTATGTGCAGCTGTTGCTGACCATCACCCGGGCACAGGACCTGGTCGTGGTCGACGACGGCACGGCGACGATGGAGTTCGTCGCCCAGCTCGCCCGCGGTGAACGCCTGGTGCGCTGGCACCGGCGCGGCGGCCGCCCCGGGCCGCGGGACGTGCTGTTCGCTCCCGTGTCCGCCGCAGCCCGCCGCCGGCTGACGCCCACCGACCGCCGTACGGTCGAGGTCTTCTCCTCGATGCCGATCGAGTCGGCACCCGACGGCGTCCGCATCACCGCGAACGACTTCTCCTGGACCCGGGCCCGGTTCGGCCCGCCCCGCATCACCAAGGGCGCCGACCTGGTCGGCACCTCGCTCGTCGAGACCGGCGTGGTCGACCCGGACCGCTATCTGGAGGCGGTCCGCGCGCTCGCCAGGACGCACGGCGCGACCCGCTACTTCGCGCACCGCCGCGAGAGCGTCGACAAGCTGCACCGGCTGGCCGTCGAGACGGGCCTGGAGATCGTCCGCCCCGACCTGCCGCTCGAACTGATCGCCCGGCGCGGCCCCATAGGCCGGACGATTCTGAGCTTCCCGTCCACGGTCGTGCACACGCTGCCGCTGGCCCTGGTCGGCACCGATGTGCGCGTCGCCGTCTGCGACATCGACCCCAGCTGGCTGACGGAGAACGCCTCGCCGCGGGCCCAGGGCTTCCTGTCCGGGGTCACGGGCACGGCCCGTGACGTCCACCGCCTCTCGGCGGTCCCGGCCGTCTAGGACCGGCCGCACATCCCCGCCGCGAAGGGCCCGGCACACCGTGCCGGGCCCTTCGGGTCCCTCGCCCGGCACCCATCAACAACGGAACGTGACGATCCTGTCGCGTGACGGTGACAGTTCCGGAACCCGGTCGCGGTGGTGTGAGACGGTGGAGACCATGTACGGGAATGGGCTCGGACACGTCGGGCGTTGTCCTGTGCACATCGGCGGGCGAACCCCGCCCGAGTGGGATCGCAGCCGGTCAGCCAGGCCTGTTCAAGATCCAAACGCCCGAAGAGCCGGGCGAGTTTACCCACCCTCGAAGCCGGTCATGCGCCACGCGACCAGATTTTCTTCCCCTAACGGGCTGAACTTTTGTTGATCGTGGGTCAGTTGGCCGCCCGATCGTCCTACCCTTCAAAGGGTGAACCAACTGATGTCCCGAGAGTCCGAGGCCGATCTCCCCGGGGAGCCGCTGCTCCCCGGCGCGCTGCCCGAGGCACTGCGCGCCGAACTCGTGGCGTTCCGTCGCGACTTGCACATGCACCCGGAGCTCGGCAATCAGGAGTTCCGCACCACCGCGGCGATCAAGGCGCGCCTGGAGCGGGCGGGCCTGGAGCCGCGCGTCCTCTCCATCGGGACCGGCCTCATCTGCGACATCGGAGACCCGGACGACGTACGCCCCATGCTGGCCCTGCGCGCCGACATCGACGCGCTGCCCATCCCGGACACCAAGAGTGACTGCACGTACCGCTCGACCGTGCCCGACCGGGCCCACGCCTGCGGCCACGACATCCACACGGCGGTCGTGCTCGGCGCCGGTCTCGTCCTCGCGGACCTGCACGCCCAGGGGCTGCTGCCCCGGCGTGTGCGGCTGATCTTCCAGCCCGCGGAGGAGGTGCTGCCCGGCGGCGCCCCGGACGCGATCGAGTCCGGTGTCCTCGAAGGAGTCGGGCGGATCGTCGGCGTGCACTGCGACCCGAGGGTCGACGCGGGGCGCATCGGACTGCGGCACGGCGCCATCACCTCGGCGTGCGACCGGCTGGAGGTGTCACTCGACGGCGCGGGCGGCCACACCGCGCGCCCCCACCTGACCACCGACCTCGTCACCGCCGCCGCGCGGGTCGTGACCGATGTGCCGGCGCTCGTCGCCCGCCGCGTGGACGCCCGCAGCGGGCTCTCGGTGACCTGGGGGCGCATCGAGTCGGGGCACGCCTGCAATGTGATCCCGCAGCACGCCGAGCTGTCCGGGACCATCCGCTGCCTGGACCTCGACGCCTGGCGGGCCGCGCCCGACCTCGTCCACGCGGCGATCGACGAGATCGCCAACCTCTACCGCGCCAAGTCCGAGATCAACTACATCCGGGGCGTCCCGCCGGTCGTCAACGACGCGGCCGTCACCGAGCTGCTCCGCGACGCGATGACCGCCCGGCGCGGCGCGCACTCCATCGAGGACACCGAGCAGAGCCTCGGCGGCGAGGACTTCTCCTGGTACCTGGAGCACGTGCCCGGCGCGATGGCCCGCCTCGGTGTGCGCCCGCCGGGTGACCGCACCACCCGCGATCTGCACCGGGGCGACTTCGACGCGGACGAGTACGCGATCACGGTCGGCGTCGAGATGTTCACCGCGGCGGCCCTCCTGGACGAGCGGGACTGACGGCTCGGGGCGCGGCCGGTGACTCAAGTCGCGCCCCCCGATGGCTCGCAGTAGCGTGGTGCCGAGTCATTCGTCAACAGTCACTCCGTGGAGCAGGAACCACCCGCTCCGTCACGCGGGCTCCACTTGTCGGACACAGCGTGTGATGGTCGCCGCGGGTGCTGCCTCCCCAAATGCACCTTTCGGTCCCATGGTTCACAAGGACGTAACCGGCCATCGGCACGAATGGATAACGGCCAGGCGGAATCCCGTTCCCTGGACGGTCTACGCGCGTTAATGTGCGCCGAACTCAGCACCCACTGCGGGGCTTTGGAGAATGGGGAACTTCAGATGCGTCGGATAGCCAGCCTGACCCGCGTCGCGGTGGGGGTCGCGTCGCTCGCACTCGCCGCCACGGCCTGCGGCGGCACCAGCAACGACAGCGACAGCAGCAGCAGCAGCGAGAGCAGCGGAGCCAAGGGCCTCGCCATCGCGTACGACGTCGGCGGCAAGGGCGACCAGTCCTTCAACGACGCCGCGTTCTCCGGTCTGGAGAAGGCGCAGAAGGAGTTCGGCTACAAGACGGCCGACATCGAGCCCACCGACGGCGAGACGGACGCCGACAAGGAGCAGCGCCTGTCCTCGCTGGCCAAGCAGGGCTACAACCCGGTCATCGGCATCGGCTTCGCCTACGGTCCCGCGCTGGAGGCCGTCGCCAAGAAGTACCCGAAGACCACCTTCGGCATCGTGGACTCGGTCGTCGAGGGCAAGAACGTCGCCTCCCTGGTCTTCGCCGAGCAGGAGGCCTCCTACCTCGCCGGTGTCGCGGCGGCCAAGGCCACCAAGACCAACACCGTGGGCTTCGTGGGCGGCGTGGACGTTCCCCTGATCCACAAGTTCGAGGCCGGCTACACGCAGGGTGTCAAGGACACCAAGCCCAGCGTGAAGGTCCTCTCGCAGTACCTGACGCAGACGGCCGAGGAGGGTGGATTCTCCAGCCCCGACAAGGGCAAGGCCGCCGCCGAGGGCCAGATCGAGAAGGGTGCGGACGTCATCTACGCCGCGGCCGGTCTGTCCGGTCAGGGCGTCATCGAGGCCGCCTCCGCCAACAAGGTGTGGGCCATCGGTGTCGACTCCGACCAGTACAAGCAGGAAGCGCTGGCCAAGTACAAGGACTCGATCCTGACCTCCGCGCTCAAGGATGTCGGCGGCGCCGTCTACACGCTGTCCAAGTCGGTTCACGACGGCAAGCCGCTGACCGGCACGCAGACCTTCGACCTCAAGGTGAACGGTGTCGGCCTCGCCGACAGCAACCCGAAGATGGCGGAGATCTCCGGCCTCACCGCCGCCGTGGCCAAGGCCAAGGAGGGCATCACGGACGGCAGCATCAAGGTCAAGACCGAGTAGCAGCCGCCGTGAGCGGCGGGTGACCGCGGCGGGGCGGACCCGCCGCACCACCCCCCGTCGGACAGGCTGACCGGCGCATCGGCCGCAGCATCGCGGAACGGGCGGGCACCTCAGGTG
>NZ_JBHWVI010000268.1:0-10540 GCF_042737005.1 Streptomyces sp. NPDC060027 | reverse complement strand
CGCCACGACGGTCCACGTGAGGCGTCGCGGAAGTCCCGCACCTCCGGAACACCGTCTCCGCCCGCGCCTGCCCGGCGGGGGCGTTCTCGAGTCGTCCGTAGCGACCTGTCGTCACCTTGACGTCGCAGGCAAATCGGGTAAAGGTGTAGATATACGTTGTAAACATATGCCGTAGGCGGGCACTCGGAGATGCATGATCATGTACAACGAGCCGATCATCAGTGACCAGCGGGAAGCCGGGGCACACGGCACCGTCAGCCTGGTCGTCCCCGCCCTCAACGAGGCGCGCAACATCGCCTGGGTCTTCGAGCAGATCCCGGCATGTGTGGACGAGGTCATCCTCGTCGACGGCGACTCCACCGACGCCACGGTCCCCATGGCGCAGCACTGCCTGCCGACCGTGCGCAACGTGCGACAGAGCGGTCCCGGCAAGGGCAACGCGCTGCGTACCGGCTTCCTCGAGGCGAAGGGTGACTTCGTCGTGATGATGGACGCCGACGGCAGCATGTCACCGGCGGAGATCCCCCACTTCGTGCACTTCCTCGAACACGGCTACGACTTCGTCAAGGGCTCGAGGTTCGTCGCGGGCGGTGGTTCGCTCGACATCACTCCCGTCCGGAAGATGGGCAACCATGTACTCCTGATGGCCGCCAACCGGCTCTACCACGCCAGTCTGACCGATCTGTGCTACGGCTTCTGCGCCTTCCGGCGCAGCTTCCTCGACCAGCTCGACCTGCACGCCGCCGGTTTCGAGATCGAGGCCGAGATGATCGTGCACGCCCTGCGCTCCGGTCTGCGCATCGCCGAGGTCCCCAGCCTGGAACTGCCCCGGCGCAGCGGCTGCTCGAACCTCCACGCCATATCCGACGGGCGCCGGGTGCTGCGCACCCTGCTCTCGGAACGGCCGGGCGCCCGATCCGCCGCCACCCGGCCTTCCGCCGCCCGGCCCGAGATGAGCGCGGAGTGAACTCCGCCTCGGCTCGTTCCCCTCGCGTCCGGCCCCCGGTGCCGGTGGTCGACATCGACCTGGCCCGTCCGGGCGAGTTCCGGCTGCCCGGCGACCGGGGGCCGGTCCGGCCGGAGGGACAGGCCCGGGCACTCGTACGACTGCACGGTCGCCCCCTGGGCATGGTCAGCGCCGCTGATGCCTCCGGGCCCGACGGCCTGTGGCGGGCGCTGGCCGGTACCGCCCGCGTGGAACTGGCCGGGCCGCTTGCCCGGTACCGCGCCGTGGACCGGAAGGGACCGTCGGAGGGTGGCACGGACGAGTGGCCGTGCCGGGGCGTCCGGCGCCACGCACTCCACCCGGAACCCGTCATCAGCGTGGTCGTGGCCACGCGTGACCGGCCGGAGAAGCTGAGACGCTGCCTGCGCTCGCTGCTGCGCTCGACGTACCCCGAGTTCGAGATCCTCGTGATCGACAACGCTCCGGCCGACGGTGCGACCGAAGCCCTGGTCCGCGGAGACTTCACCGGACGGGTCCAGTACGTCCGCGAATCCGTCGCCGGGCTGGCCCGTGCCCACAACCTGGGGCTCGCCCGGGCACGTGGATCCATCGTCGCCTTCACGGACGACGACACGCTCGTCGACCCCGGATGGCTGTCGGCGCTGGCCGAGACCTTCGCACGCGACACGCGGATCGGCTGCGTCACCGGGCTGATCGTGCCCGCCGAACTGGAGACCCCGGCCCAGAGCGCCCTGGAACGGCAGGGCGGTTTCGCGAAAGGCTACGTGCCGCGCACCTGGTCACTGCTGGATCCGCCGGCGGACCCGCTCTTCCCGTTCACCGCCGGCCGCTTCGGCTCCGGCGCCAATATGGCGTTCCGTGCCGATGTGCTCCGCGCCTTGGGCGGCTTCGACACCGCGACCGGTGCCGGGACGCCCGGCCGGGGTGGTGACGATCTGCTCGCCTTCTTCGAGATCCTGACCGCCGGTCACACGCTCGCCTACCAGCCGAGTGCCATCGTCTGGCACTGCCATCGCCGCACGGGGGACGCCGTGGCCGCGCAGGCGTTCGGCTACGGCGCCGGCCTCGGCGCCTATCTCACCGGCGCGCTGCTGAGCAACCCCCGCCGGCTGCCCGCCCTGTTGCGGCGGCTGCCCCGCGGCATCCGCTACGCCATCACCAGATCACGCGACCGCGGCGCCGATCCCGAGGCCGACTGGTCCCGGCACCTGGCACTCCTGGAAGTGCGGGGGATGGTCTACGGCCCCTGCGGCTATCTCCGCGGACGTCTCACCGGCGCCGGCGCCGGAAGCCGATGGTGAGGTGAGCGGCTTGGAAACCAGTCCGGTGACCGACTCAGCCGCGAGAAGAGCCGGTATGCGACGCCGCCCCCTGAGCATGCTGCGCGCCGGTGTGGCCGCCGCGCTCCCCGGCGAGCCCGTGCTCCGCACGGGACACGTCCTTGCGGTCAGTTCCTTCGTCAACGCCGGCCTCGGCTTCTTCTTCTGGACCTTCGCCACGCACTGGTACGACGAGCGGACCGTGGGCCTGAGCTCCTCGGCACTCGCCGCATCCCTCTTGCTCACGGGTATCGGTCAGCTCAACCTGAACGACTTCCTGGTGCGGTTCGTGCCGACCGCCGGCAGCCGCACCCGCCGCATGGTCCTCACCTGCTATGCGGCGAGCACGTCCTTCAGCGTGGTGGTGGCCGTGGCGTTCCTCGCGATGGTGCCGGTGGTCGCACCGAGGCTCAGCTTCCTGCTGACACCGGTCACCGCGAGCTGCTTCGTGGTGGCGACCGCCGGTTACGCCGTCTTCGTGCTGCAGGACGGCGCGCTCACCGCGGTCCGCCTGCCGGGCTGGGTCGTGGGCGAGAACCTGATCTTCGCCTTCACGAAGATTCTGCTGCTCGCTCTGGGAGCCGCCCTGGGCCTCTTCTCCGGGATACTGCTGTCGTGGGCGGGAGCTCTCGTGGTCTCGCTGATCGTGGCCAACTCCGTCCTGATGGGCAGAGGCATTCCCCGCCACGAGCGGGAAACGAGGACCGCGCCACCACCGCCCCGCATGCTCGGCTACGCCGCGGCCGACTGGTTCGGCTCCCTGTTCCGGACCGCCGGGTACACCCTGGTCCCGCTGATCGTGCTGAACAGCCTCGGTGCCGAGCAGAGCGCCTACTTCGCGGTGGCCTGGAGCGTCGCCTACGTGCCCTACCTGCTCGCCCGCAACATGGGAACGTCGCTGCTCGCGGAGTCCGTGCGCGGACCCGAACGACTCGTGGAGCAGTCCCGGCGCGTCCTGCGTCACTCAGGTCTGCTGCTGGGCGGCGTCACGGTCGTCCTGGTCGCCGCGGCCCCGCAGATCCTGTCGTTCTTCGGGGCCGCGTACGCGGCCGAAGGAAGCACGCTGCTGCGGCTACTGGCCCTGTCCGCACTGCCGAACCTGCTGCTGAGCGTGGCCATCGACGTGGCCCGGGCCCGGCGGCGCCTGCGCTGGGCGGTGTCGCTGCAGGTGGCGATGTGCGTCCTGGTGCTCGGGCTCACCCCTCTGCTGCTGCCGGAGTTCGGCGTCGTGGGCGCGGGCATCGCCTGGCTCGTCACCCAGTGCGTGATCGCCGGCTTCCTGATCGTGTCCTGGTCCCGCTGGCTCGTCCCCGTCCCTGAAGGGTCATCATGAACAGCGCTCTCTCCACCGAACGCACCGTCCCCACCCTGTCGGTCGTCATCTGCGCCTACACCCTTGACCGCTGGGAGGACCTGCGGGCCGCGATCGCGTCGGTGCTGGTCCAGGACCCGCCCGCCGACGAGGTTCTGCTGGTGGTCGACCACAACCAGGAACTCCTGGAGCGGGCCGAGCGGGAGCTGTCCGGCGTCCGCGTGGTGCCGAACCGGAGGCGGCGTGGTCTGTCCGGCGGCCGCAACACCGGAGTGGCGGTCTCACAGGCCGACGTGGTGGCCTTCCTCGACGACGACGCCACCGCGGAACCGGGATGGACGCGCAGCCTGCTGGCGCCCTACGGCGACCCCCGCGTGGTGGGCGTCGGCGGGTTCGTCCGGCCGTGGTGGGTGACCGGGCGACCGGCGTGGTTCCCGCCGGAATTCGACTGGGTGGTGGGTTGCTCCTACCGGGGACAGCCCCGGCAGACCGCCCGCGTCCGTAACTTCATCGGCGCCAATATGTCCTTCCGCAGAACGGAACTGATCACCGTCGGCGGCTTTCTCGACGCCCTCGGACGCGTGGGCAGCCGTCCGGTGGCGAGCTGCGACGAGACGGACCTGTGTCTGCGGATCGCCGCCCGCGACCCGGAGTCCGTCCTGCTGTACGAGCCCGCCGCCGAGATACGGCACCGGGTCCCCGAGTCCCGTGCCGGCTGGGCCTACTTCCGCAACCGCTGCTACATCGAGGGACTGTCCAAGGCACTGGTGGCACGGCGCTGCGGGCGCGGACCGGCGCTGGCCAACGAGCGCGTGTACCTGCGGTCGACCATCTCGCGGGCCCTCGCCCGCAACCTGACCCGGATCTGGCGACCCGGCGCGCTGGGCACGATCGGGGCACTGTCCGGGGGGGTGTGTGCAACCGTCACCGGTTACCTCGTCGGCTCGATCCGGCCGTTGGGTACCCATGTCTTCTCCCGGCGTCCGCAAGGAGCGGCGGAGCCGACGACGTTCGCCCGGTCATGAGCGGCGTACCCGTCTTCCTCTACCACGCGGTGTCTGACGACTCACCGCCGTGGCTGGCACGGTTCACGGTGAGTCCACGCACGTTCCTGGAGCATCTGGACATGATCGCCGACAGCGGGCTGCACGTGGTCCCGTTGCGGCAGCTGGTCGCGGCACTGCTCGGCGGTCCTCCCTTGCCACCGCGGTCCGCGGTGCTGAGCTTCGACGACGGATACGCGGACTTCGCCTCCACGGTGGCTCCGCTGCTCGCCGCACGGGGACTTCCCTCGACCCTGTACGTGACCACGGGCGCCCTGAGCGCTGCCGGCCGGCCGTCGGGCGGCGGACCGTTCCCGTCCGTGGCGACGCTCAGTTGGGCGCAGGTCAGGGAGCTGGACGCGGCCGGAATCGAGATCGGCGGACACACCGTGACCCATCCGCAACTGGACACGTTGCCCCGGGCGGCGGTGCGGGAGGAGGTGGCCGGCTGCAAGCGGCGGATCGAGGACGCGCTCGGGCACCGTGTCGACTCGTTCGCCTACCCGCACGGCTATTCCAGCCGCACCGTTCGCTCGCTGGTACGGGAGGCCGGCTGGACCTCGGCCGCCGCCATCCGGGCGGCCTCGGCATTCAGTTCGGAGAGGGACGACCCGTTGAGGTTCGCCCGGCTCATGGTCCGGGCCGACACCGGCCGGGACCGCTTCGCGCTCTGGACCAGCGGTGAGGGGGCACCCGTGGCACCGTTCGCCGAGGGACTGCGGACCAGGGGTTGGCGGGCCTACCGCCGGGCGAGAGCGGTGGCCGGGCGGCCGTACCGGGCGATACCCGCCTGACCGCCGGCCGGACGCCACAGAGGCGCGGACCGCTGAGAGCGCGTCACCGCTGCCAGACCCGGACCCAGTCCACGAGCATGCGCGCCGAGACGGTGCCCGGGGGCGGTGTGTAGGGGAGGCCGACGGCCAGGTTGAGGATGACCTCCATGGGCACGTGGGGAATGCGCTCGGGGGCGGTCACCCGGAACCGTTCGACCCCATCCACGTACCAGACGAGTCTGTCCTTCTCCCAGAGCACCGCGAAGACGTGGTAGCCGTCGGGAAAGCCGGCCGAGGTGAAGGTCCCCCGTTGCTTCCTCTTGGCTCCCTCGGCGTTCCGCCAGTGCACGAACATCGACAGCTTGTCCGTGGTGCCGAGGAACTCCATGACGTCGATCTCGGGTGGGGTGTAGCGGCTCGCGGGCATCATCCAGAACTCCGGTGCCATCCCGCCCTGTTCCGGGATCCGGATCGCCGCCTCGAAGTAGCCGTAGGTGAAGGTCTCGCGTGGCTGGGCGTACCAGTTGTCCCGGCCGGTGGAAATCATGCCGGACACCCAGGGGTAGAGCTTTCCGTCGCTGCCACGGGTGGCCCGGCGCTGGGCGGTGAGGGTCAGTTTCCCCCCGCTCACGGCGACCTGACCGGGCTGGTACCACTCCAGTTCGTGGTTGGTGCTGATGGTGCAGCCGCGGTCGTTCCAGTCGTAGCACGTGGTCCAGCGGGCCTTGTCGAGACGTGAGCCGTCGAAGTCGTCGTGGAAGACCCGTCGCCAGTCGCCGGGCACCGGGGGCCCGGACTCCGCGGTTCCGGGCGTGGGACCGCAGGCGCCGCATGCCACAAGCAACAGCATGAGCACACTGAGCACCACGCTCCGTGACGTCATGGGCGGGTGTGAGTCGCGGGCGCCACGGAGCCGGCCACCCGGCGTGCGGCACATCCGGTGCGGGCGACGAACCGCAGCACGGAGCGAAGCCGGGGGCGGCGGCCGGTCCGGTGAAGAACAGCCCGGGCGTGGAGGACTCGAACCCGGACGACAGCCGCGGTGCGCGGTGCTGACTGGTGTGGGAGACCGGTTCCCGGGTGAGGGGGCCGGTCGCCACTGGGCGGCCGCTGCCGGGAGTCGTGGGTGCCCCCTTTACCGGCCGCTTCGTGCCGGGCGCTGAAGCCGGTGTTCGCGGGCATGGTCATTCCCTTTGATCTCGCGTGGCGCCGAGGCTGTAACGACCGCGCGCCGGCCCAGCGGGCGCATTCGTCGAGCACGGGCGCGACGGTGTGCGTGAGCCATCCGTAGCTGTGGCCGAACCTCGGAGATTTACGGACGTTGTTCGCCACATGCCACAGCCAGCTCAGCAGGGGAATCGCGACCGGATCGGCGACATCGCGGTCCGGGTCCAACCCGGCCAGCGCGAGCAGGGCGCGGTCGGCGTCCGGTACCCGGCCGGCGCGCAAGGTCTCGGCGACCAGGCCACCCAGCGGGCGGCCGGTGAGGGTACTGCGCAGAGCCAGTACGAAGGAGTAGGCGTCGATCTCGCACGGCCCGTCGGCGCGGCCGCTGCTCCAGTCGAAGACACCGGTGACCCGGAGGGGGACACCGCCGAGCAGCACGTTGCCGGGGTGGTAGTCGCCATGGGTCCAGCCCTCGGTCAGCACGGCACCGGCCAGGGCCGCGTCCAGCCGGTGGCGCAGTGCCTCGAAGTCGGCCGCTCGCCGGCCGGACCGGTAACGGGGCATTCCGGCGGAGAGCGCCGTCAGCTGCGCCTCGCACCAGACCTCGGCCCGGTCGGCTGCCGCACGGCGACGTCCGGTGGCGGCCCACAGCTCTGCCAGCAGTCGCATGGCGGGAGCCACGACGGCGTACGGGTCGTCAGGGGTGTCCAGGATCAGTCGCTCCGCCGGGACGCCCGGGAGCGTGTTCTGGGCAAGGGTCCCAGCGGGCCCGGGAGAGCCGACGGCTCGAGGCAGGAGAGGGCGCCAGGGGGCGAGCCTGCTGTCGGCGGCGAGCTCCTGGAGGACTTCCCGCTCCCGAGCCGTGACGCCGGCCCCGGCCTCGTTGCGGGGGTGTTTGACCACCAGGCTTCCCGCGCCGCGGCGCAGCTCGAACATCAGCAGGCCCGCCTCGGGCAGCGTCCGGCGCCGCACCACGGTGATGTCCCCGGGAGCGGCGCCGCGTACCAGCCAGTGAGCCCGGAGGCGGTCGTCGAGGCCGGCCAGCGCCCGCGGGAAGTAGAGGGGCAGCAAACCGGAGAGCGAGGACATCTTGGCGGGTGTCTTCATACCTGACCTCGCCGGGCCGTCAGTGGCACGACCCTCGCTTGCCGGGGACAAGGGATACGGGCGATCCATGACTATTGGGTAGATTCATGATCTTCGCCCATATTAGTACCTTTCTGGAGATGCTTCCCGGAGAGGAGTGCGCCTCCGTGCCGGACACGGGGGTGCCCGTTCTCCTCGTCAGAATCGGCCTGGATGATCCCCTGCCGGCCGTGGCCGAGGCGATCCGGGCGCAGCGCCGGCGACACGGCGCCCGCTGTTTCCGGCCGGACCGGCAGGGCCGTGAGGCCGCTGGATTCATGGACCTCTCCACGACCCGCGTTGACCTCAGCCCATCCTGGGGCGACTATGTACGTATACGTCGTAAATATACGGTCTTTCTCGGAGAGTGACATGCGCCTCACCGTCATCGGTACCGGCTATGTCGGAGCGGTCCACGCCGCCTGCATGGCGGAGATAGGCCATGAGGTCCTCGGCGTCGACGTCGACGAGGAGCGGGTCACGGCGCTCGCCGCCGGGCATCCCCCGTTCCATGAGCCCGGCCTGTCCGGGATGCTTCAGCGGACGGTGGCCGCAGGCCTGCTGCGCTTCACCACATCGCTGGACGAGGCCGCCCTGTTCGCCGACACGCACTTCGTCTGCGTCGGCACCCCGCAGCGGCCCGACACGGGCGCCGCCGACCTGCGCCATGTCGAGGCCGTGGTGGACGGACTGGCACCCGGTCTGCGCGGTGCGGGCCCCGACGGGGCCCTGGTCGTCGGCAAGTCCACCGTGCCGGTCGGTACGGCGGACCGGCTGGCCGCACGGCTGCTCGGGACCGGCGCCGACATCGCCTGGAACCCCGAGTTCCTGCGCGAGGGGTCCGCGGTCCAGGACACCCTGCGGCCCGAACGCATCGTGGCCGGCGTCCGCTCGGAACAGGCCGAGGCGCGGCTACGCGCGGTCTACACGCCCCTCATGGCGGCCGGCGCGCCGTTCATCGCCACCGACACCGTGACCGCTGAACTCGTCAAGGTGGCATCGAACTCCTTTCTCGCCACCAAGATCTCCTTCATCAACGCCATGGCCGAGATCTGTGACGTCATGGGCGCGGACGTGCTCACTCTCGCCGGGGCGATGGGCACCGACTCCCGTATCGGCCCCAGTTTCCTGGCCCCCGGCCTCGGCTTCGGCGGCAGCTGCCTGCCCAAGGACATCCGAGCCTTCGCCGCGCGGGCGGAGGAAATCGGCCGAGGTGAGTCGGTGGCGTTCCTCCGCCAGATCGACGAGATCAACACACGGCAGCGCCGGCGCACCGTCGACCTCGCCGAGCGGTTCGTCGGCGGCAGCTTCGAGGACCGCGACGTGGCGGTTCTGGGGGCCGCCTTCAAGCCCGGCAGCGACGATGTACGGGATTCGCCGGCACTCGCGGTCGCGGAGGCGGTGCGCCGACGCGGAGCCCGGGTCCGGGTGCACGACCCGGAAGCGGTCGACAACGCCCGCGCCGCGTACCCCGACCTGCAGTACGCCCTGGACGTGACCAAGGCGTGCGAGCAGGCCGATGTCGTCCTGCATCTCACCGAGTGGCCCCAGTACCAGGAACTCGACCCCGCCGCCCTCGCCACTGTGGTGCGCAGCCCGGCCATGGTCGACGCCCGCAACACCCTTGACGCCGAGGCCTGGCACTCGGCGGGCTGGCGGCTGAGCGCTCCGGGCCGTCCGCGGCTCGACTGAGAGGCAGGAGAATCCCATGCGTGTGGTGGTGTCCGGTGGCAGCGGCTTTCTGGGGTCGCATCTGTGCGAGGAACTGCTCCGCAGGGGTGACAGCGTCTACTGCCTGGACAACTTCTCCTCGGGCCGCGAGGCCAACATCGCCCGTCTGCTGCGTCGGCCTGGCTTCCACTGCGCCCCGTGCGACGTCACGGAGCGTTTCCGCGTCTCCGGGACGGTCGATGCCGTCGTGCACCTCGCGTCTCCCGCGTCCCCTGCCGACTACCATCACCATCCGCTCGAGACGCTGGCGGTCGGCAGCCGGGGAACCGAGAACATGCTGCGGCTGGCCGAGAGCCACGCGGCGCGCTTCGTCCTGGCATCCACCAGTGAGGTCTACGGGGATCCCGCGGTGCATCCGCAGGACGAGGACTACTGGGGGCACGTCAATCCCATAGGCCCTCGCAGCGTCTATGACGAGGCCAAGCGATTCGCGGAGGCTCTCTCCATGGCGTACCGGCGCAGCCAGGGGGTCGATGCCGGGATCGTCCGGATCTTCAATACGTACGGCCCTCACATGCGTCCGCATGACGGCCGCGTGATCTCCAGCTTCATCAGGCAGGCGCTCCAGGAGGAGCCGCTGACGATATTCGGCGACGGCACCCAGACGCGGAGCTTCTGCTACGTCGACGACCTGGTCCGTGGGCTGGTGGCCATGCTCGACTCCGCCGAGCCGGGCCCGTTCAATCTGGGCAATCCGGAGGAGCGCACGGTGCGGGAACTGGCGGAGCTGGTGATGGGGATCACCGGGTCCAGCAGCGAGTTGCGCCATCTTCCGCTGCCCGTCGACGACCCTGTCCGCCGACGTCCTGTCATAACCCGGGCCCGCGAGGGGCTCGGCTGGCAGCCGCGGGTGCCTCTGGAAGAGGGGCTGCGACGCACTGTCGACTGGTTCGCGGCGGAGGCACAGACGATCCCGCGAGCCCCGGAGCGGGCCGCCGTGGCCGGGCCGTCATGACGTACGACGACTCACCTCGAACACCGTGAGGTCACATGGGGCGGGGGGCGCGGGGGGGGGGGCGGGCCCCCGGGCCGCGGGGGGGGGGGGGGGGGCCCGCCCCCCCCGAGTGGGGCCACCAAGAGGGGGGGGGCCCCCGGGGTGTGCG
>NZ_JBHWVI010000267.1:0-10623 GCF_042737005.1 Streptomyces sp. NPDC060027 | reverse complement strand
GGCCGGCAGGGCGGCGAGCGCGGCGGCGCCCAGCACGGCGGCGCCGCCGAACAGCAGCAGAAGCAGGGCGGACGGTCCTCGCGCGACGCCCGCGCCGATGCCGCTCGACCTGCCCTGGGCGTCGATCAGCCAGTGCGCGAGGGGCAGCCCCAGAGCCGTGGCGACGAGGACCGCCGCGAAGGCCGTGCACCCCGTGGCCGTCACGGTGATCGCGGTGATCTGCCGCGGCGTCAGCCCGATCGCCTTCAGCGCCAGCAGATCCCGCTCGCCCTCTCGGACCGTGCCGCCGATCGCGGTGAGCAGCTCGATGAGCCCGATCAGGGCCAGTACGGCGATCAGTCCCACGACGACCCCGCGCAGCGGTGAGAGCCCGTCGGCGGGGTTGGTCACGGCGTGCACGTCGAAGCGTCCGTGCGCGGCGGTGGCCAGCTCCGTGGCGACCCGGTGGGGGTCCGCGCCCGGGCGCAGCCGGAGCTGGTAGAGAGTCGGCCGGAGTTCCGGGTCGTTCTCGCGGAGAGTGTCGAGCGAGGTGGAGATGACCCGGCCGCCGTTCTCCGGCTCGATGCTCCGCCCCACGATGTGCAGGATCTGTGGCTGAGCGCCCACGGTCACGCGCACCCAGTCGCCGACCCGCACGTCCAGCAGGTCGAGCAGTCCCTGACCGGCCACGGCCTCGTCGGCGCCGCGCGCCGGGCGGCCCTCGGCCAGCGAGAACGGGTAGGGGTCCTGGCGCGTGCCGAGGCCGCGCAGCGCGATCGTTCCGGTCTGGCCGGGGACCAGGGCGGGCACCTGGATGCCCGGGTGGACGCCGGTGACCTGCGGGTTCCGGTCGAGCAGGGCCCGTACGCCGGAATCGCTCAGAGTCCCGTCCGGCCGGACGGTGAGCGCGGCCGCGAGACCGAGCTGCTCGGGCCTGCTGTGGAAGCGGTCGATGGTCGTCCAGGCGCTCATGGCCACCACGATCAGCAGCAGGGGCAGCGCGAGGCGGGCGACCGTGGCCGACGAGCGCGGCCGACGGGTGAACGCCTTGTGCCAGCCCAGGACCAGCGCGGACGGCAGCCGCAGGCCCAGCGCCCCGCGTGCCAGACGCGGCAGCCCGCCACCGAGCGGTGCCGCGGCGCGCAGTCCCGGCACCGGTGACACCCGTCCGGCCCGCCACGCGGCGAGCCCGGTCGTCGCGGCGATGAACAGCACCGCGCCGGCGGGCACCGAGACGAGCGCCGCGGTGTGTCCCGGCAGTCCCTGCCACACACCGACCGCGTCCCCGAGACGCCCCGGGACCCGGCTGCCCAGCGCCTGCGTGAGCGCGCCCGCGAGCACGGCGCCCAGCAGGGCGAACGCCACGTGCTGCAGCAGGAAGATCCGTACCACCTGGCCCGGCGTGAAGCCGATCGCCTTCAGCACCGAGATGTCCCGCAGATGGCCACGGATACGGGTGCCGATCGCACCGTGCACGGCGAGCCCGGCGGCGACCAGCGCGCCCAGGCCGAACAGGCCGAGAACCTGCCCGAGCAGCCGGTTGTCGCCCTGCGCCTCGGCCCGCGCCTGCTGCCAGGAGGAGACCTCGGTGACCGCACCGGCGCCGAGCAGGGTGACGGCCCGCTGGACCGCGTAGTCGGTGTCGCCGGGATCGGTCAGCCGCAGCCCGATCACCTGCCCGGCGCGTCCGGCGGTGCCCCGCACCGCCGACGGGAGCGCCCACACCAGGCCGGACCGCTCGCCCGGGCTGTACCGGGGCTCGGAGCTGTCGGCCACGCCCAGCACGGTCAGCTCCCGGGCGGTGCCGGGCACGGTCAGGGTGTCGCCCGGTTCGGCCCACAGCGCCCGGGCGAGGCTGCTCTCCAGCACCACGCCGTCCGCCTCGGCGGGGTCGAGCCAGCGTCCGGAGGCGAGCAGCGGGCGTCCCGTGGCGGGCTGCTCGGTGGCGCCGCGCAGTTCGACCACGGCACGGGTTCCCCGTGACTCGACGGCGGTCGCGGCCGTGCGGTAGGGGCCCGCGACGGAGTCCACGCCGTCCACGTCGGCGAGGCGGTGCGCGTCCGAGGACGGACCGGTGTGGATCCACACGTGCGCGCCGTGCGACTGGGTGAAGACCCGCTGCCAGGGGTTGGTCGCGTAGCCGAAGAGCGCGGTGGCCAGCAGCAACGAGGCGACGATGCCGGCGGTGGCGAGCACGATGAACAGCGCCTCACCCCGGTGGGTGCGCAGATCGGCGTGCGCCCAGCGCAACGTGGCACGCATTTCAGTCCTTCAGTTCCAGCACGCCGGATATCCCCAGGCCCCGCGACGGCGTGCCGTCGAGTTCCGCGTCGTCGGCGATCCGGCCGTCGAAGAAGCTGATCACCCGGTCCGCGGCGCTCGCGAGCCGCGCGTCGTGGGTGACCAGCACGATCGTCTGGCCGCGCTGGTGGAAACGCGACAGCAGCCGGGTCACCTCGCGGGTGCCCTTGCTGTCCAGGCTGCCCGCGGGCTCGTCGGCGAGCAGCAGGGGCGGATGGTTGACCAGCGCCCTCGCCAGTGCGACGCGCTGCTGCTCACCGCCGGACAGCTCGCCCGGCATGCTGCGCTCCTTGCCCTGGAGGCCCAGCTCGGCGAGCAGGTGTTCGCGCTCGGCGCGCGCCTTCTTGGGGGAGGCCCCGGCGAGCAGGGCGGGCAGCTCGACGTTGTCGGCGACCGACAGGTTCGACACCAGGTTGAAGAACTGGAACACGATGCCGATGCGGCGCCGGCGCTCGACCGCCCAGCGGGCCTCGCCGTATCCGGCCGTGCAGACGCCGTCCAGCCAGATGCTGCCGGAATCCGGCCGCTGGAGCCCGCCGAGCAGATGCAGCAGGGTCGACTTCCCGGCGCCGGACGGGCCGGTGACGGCCACGAACTCGCCCCGCCGTACGGAGAGGTCGACGCCGCGCACGGCGTGTGCGGGAGCCCCCTCGCCGTAGTGGGTCTTGACCAGGTTCTCCGCGCGCAGCACAGCGGTCTCCCCGGCAGGCGGCGAAGGGCTCTCGGGCCGCGCCGACGGGTTCTCGGCGCCCGGTACGGGAGCGGTGCGGCTCATCCCTGCTCCTCCAACTCCTCCTGGCAGCGTTCCAGCCAGTCGAGGTCGGCCTGCAGATGCAGCATGGCGCCCTCGATGAGCAGCTGGGAGATGCGGTTGTCCCGGTTCTCGGTCGTGGCGAGCTTCGACAGTTCGCGCATGGTGTTCAGATACCGGCGCCGCTGCTTGTTGATCAGGCCGATCTGGTCGGCGAGACCCGTCTGCGGCGCGAGCGCGAGCTTCATGAAGAACTCGTCCCGTACCCGCGGTTCGTCCGCCGTCTCCTCGTACCAGGCGCGCAGCGCCTCACGCCCGGCGTCGGTGAGGTGGTAGATCTTCTTGTTGGGCCGGCTCGACTGCTCGACTTCCTCGCCCTCGATCAGTCCCGACTTCTCGAGGCGGCCGAGCGTCACATAGATCTGGCCGACGTTCGGCTGAGGGTACGCGGAGCCCAGCAGTTGCTCAAGGCCCTGCTTGAGCTCGTAGCCATGGGCCGGGCCGCGCGCCAGCAGGGCCAGGAGGGGCAGCCGCACTCGTGCTCTCCTCCCCCTCTTCTCTCTCTTTTTCTCGGTTCGCCCTCGGGGCGTCCCGGCCGCTCACGGCATGCTCGTCATCTGTTGCGGACCCAGGGGTCGAACACCCATGAGCCGGGGGCCAATGTGCCGGGGGCCCTAGTATCGCCCATACCTAACAGGTATACATGGCCTCTGACTCCGGGCGAAGGTGCCCGGTGCCGGTGTACAGGGAGGAACCTATGCGGTGGATACGCGCCGCCGGTAGGGGCCTCCTGGTCGTCGCGGTGGTCCTGTCCGGTTACGTCGCCTCGGGCTCGCCCGCCGACAGGGCGCGCGGGGGCGGACGCGGTCCGCTGACGCTGGCCACCGCCGGTGACCTCACCAACTATCTCGGGCCGCTGCTCGACGACTGGAACCGCGCGCACCCCGGCGAGAAGGTCACCCTCGTCGAACTCCCCGACTCCGCGGACGAGACCCACGCGCAGATGACCACCGACCTGCGCGGCGGTGACCGGAGCCGCTTCGACGTCCTCAACATCGATGTCGCGTGGACCTCGGAGTTCGCCGCCGCGGGCTGGATCTCCCCGCTGCCCCGCGACCGCTTCCCGCTCGACGGCTTCCTGCCTCCGGTGGTCGACACGGCGAGGTACGACGGGAAGCTGTACGCCGTCCCCTACGTCACCAACGCCGGTCTGCTCCTCTACCGCAAGGACATCCTGGCCAAGGAAGGCGTCGCGCCGCCGCGCACCTGGGCCGAGCTGGAGAAACAGGCGAGGACCATCGCGCCGAAGTACGGACTCGACGGATACGCGGGCCAGTTCCTGCCCTACGAGGGCCTCACGGTGAACGCCGCCGAGGCGGTCTACTCGGCGGGCGGCACGATCCTCGGCGACGAGGGCGAGCGCGTCACGGTGGACTCCGCGGCGGCCCGCGAGGGCATCGGCTTCCTCGCCGACGGCGTCCGCGACGGCTGGATACCGAGGAAGGCGCTGACCTACAAGGAGCAGGAGTCCAAACAGGCCTTCCAGGACGGCCGTCTCCTCTTCCTGCGCAACTGGCCCTACGCCTACGTCAGTGCCTCCGCCCCGGGATCGGCCGTCGCGGGGAAGGTCGGCGCGGTTCCGCTGCCCGGTCCCGACGGACCGGGGACGAGCGTGCTCGGCGGTTCGAACCTCGCGGTCAACGCGCAGGCGGAGCATCCCGATTCCGCCGCGCGGCTGATCGCGTACCTCACGAGTGAGCGGGTGCAGCGGCAGGTCCTCACCAAGGGCGCGCTGCCGCCCGTACGGGCGGACCTGTACGAGGATCCGGAGCTGGTCCGGGAGTTCCCGTACCTGCCGACGCTGCGTGCCGGTGTGCGCGCCGCCGCGCCGCGCCCCAAGAGCCCCCATTACGACCAGGTGAGCCTCGTCGTGCAGGCCGTGGTGCACGACGCGATGGCCGGGCACCAGACGCCCGAGGCCGCCGTGCGCCGGCTGGCGCGCGAGCTGGCGGACATCTCGCGCCGGGGCTGAGCCCCTTCCTCGTCGCATCCAGCGACCCCTTCCTAGTTACATGTTAGGTAACGCCACCGTCTCGCCTTGGGCGTGCAGGTCCAAAAAATGGGCATTTAAAGGGGCAGCTTTCCGCTACCTCCTGCCTACTCGTTGACATCTCCGCGACATGCCTACCTAACATGCATGCATAACCAAAGGCACGCACAGACAGGTCAACGGGTGACGCTCAACACGCACCGCTGGTGGCGCGACGCAGTGATCTACCAGGTGTACGTCCGGAGCTTTCTGGACAGCACCGGGGACGGCATCGGCGATCTCGCCGGCGTCCGGGCCGGACTGCCGTATCTGAAGAAGCTCGGGGTCGACGGCATCTGGCTGAGCCCCTTCTACCCCTCGCCGCAGCACGACCACGGCTACGACGTGGCCGACCACTGCGACGTGGACCCGCTCTTCGGCGACCTCGCCGAGTTCGACCTGCTGATGACGGACGCCCGGCGCCTCGGCGTCCGGGTGCTCCTGGACATCGTCCCCAACCACTGCTCCAGCGAGCACCCGTGGTTCCGTGAGGCGCTGGACTCGGCCCCCGGCGGCACCGCCCGCGCCCGCTTCCACTTCGCCGACGGCCGGGGACCGGACGGCGCCGAACCGCCCAACAACTGGCACGCCATGTTCGGCGGCCCCGCCTGGAGCAGGGTCACCGAGCGGGACGGCACCCCCGGACAGTGGTACCTGCACATGTTCACGCCGGAGCAGCCCGACCTGAACTGGCGCAACCCCGAGGTCGGCGGGCACTTCGACCACGTACTGCGCTTCTGGCTCGACCGGGGCGTCGACGGCTTCCGCATCGACGTGGCCGCCGGGCTCTACAAGCACCCCGACCTGCCGGACTCGCCCGACCCCGAGGCCGACGCCCGCACCCGCGACTCGGTCAATCCGCTCGCCTGGAACCAGCCGGAGGTGCACGACGTCTGGCGCCACTGGCGGTCCGTGTGCGAGGAGTACACCGCCGAGGACGGCCGGGAGCGGCTGCTCGTCGGCGAGGTCTCCGTGCCGACCGCCCGCGAACACGCCCGGTACGTACGCCACGACGAACTGCACCAGGCCTTCTTCTTCGACCTGCTGAGCGCGCCCTGGAACGCCGACGCCTTCCGCAAGGTCATCTCCGAGGCCATGCAGGACATCGCCGGCACCGGCTCGACGGTCACCTGGGTGCTCAACAACCACGACCAGGTCCGCACGGTCACCCGCTACGGCGAACTGGGCACCGAGGGCAGCGGTCTCGGTGCCGCCCGCGCCCGCGCCGCCGCGCTGCTGATGCTGGCACTGCCCGGAGCCGCGTACATCTACCAGGGCGAGGAGCTCGGACTGCCCGAGGTCGTCGACCTTCCCGACGACGTGCTCACCGATCCGATATTCCGCCGCACCGGAAGCCGGGCACGCATCCGCGACGGCTGCCGGGTGCCGCTGCCGTGGTCGGGGCACGCCTCGCCGTTCGGCTTCACCTCGGGTGCGGAGAGCGCCAAGCCGTGGCTGCCGCAACCCGCCTACTTCGCCGAGTACGCGACCGACCGCGCCCTCGCCGACACCCGCTCCTTCTGGCACCTCTACCGCGACGGACTCCAACTGCGCTCTGGACTGCCCCAGTTGGGGGAGGGGGAGCTGCGCTGGCTGGAAACCCAGCCCGGTGTCCTCGGCTTCGTCCGCGGCGACGGCCTGGTGTGCGCCGTCAACTTCGGCTCGGCACCCGCGCCCGCGCCGGTCTCCGGAACCCCGCTGCTCTCCAGCGGCCCCTGCGCGCCCGGCGTCCTGCCCGGTTCGACGGCCGCCTGGTGGATCAGCGACTCCACCAACCCCTGAGCCCTCCGGCCGAGTTCGAGTCCACGGCCTCCCCGCCGGGCCCCGCTTTCCTCCCGGCACTCCCTGACGATCCGTCAACTTCCATTTCCCCGAAGGGACATCAATGATGATGCGACGACGTACGACCCTGCTCGCGAGCTGCACCGCCCTCGCCCTGGCACTCGGCGCGACCGCCTGCGGAGGCGGCCCCGTCTCCGCGGGCGGCGGCGACAAGTCGCTCGACGGCCAGACGATCACCGTGGCCGGTGTCTGGTCCGGCAGCGAGCAGAAGAACTTCCAGAAGGTGCTGGACGCCTTCACCGAGAAGACCGGCGCCAAGACGCAGTTCGTCTCCACCGGCGACAACGTCTCCACCGTGATCGGCAGCAAGATCGAGGGCGGCAAGGCCCCCGAGGTGGTGATGGTCCCGCAGGTCGGCGTGCTCCAGCAGTTCGCGAAGCAGGGCTGGCTGGAGCCGCTCTCCAAGACCGCCGGAGCCGCGGTCGACGCCAACTACGCGAGCGTGTGGAAGGACTACGGCAGCGTCGACGGCACGCTGTACGGGCTCTACTTCAAGGCCGCGCACAAGTCCACCGTCTGGTACAGCCCCGACGCCCTCGACCAGGCGGGCGTCGAGCCGCCGACGACCTACGACGCGATGCTGAAGGCCGGGCACACGGTCTCCGACTCGGGCCTCGCCGCCTTCTCCGTCGCCGGACAGGACGGCTGGACGCTCACCGACTGGTTCGAGAACATCTACCTCTCCCAGGCCGGGCCCGAGAAGTACGACGCCCTGGCCACCCATGGGATCAAGTGGACCGACCCCACCGTGGTCGAGGCACTCACCACCCTCGGCAAGCTCTTCAAGGACAAGCAGCTGATGGCCGGGGGGCAGAAGGGGGCCCTGAACACCGACTTCCCGGGCTCCGTCGAGAAGGTGTTCGGGCCCAAGCCCCAGGCGGGCATGGTCTACGAGGGCGACTTCGTCGCCGGGGTCGCCAAGGACCAGTTCGGCAGGAAGATCGGCGAGGACGCGAACTTCTTCCCCTTCCCGGCGGTCGCCGGCGGCAAGGCCCCCGTGGTCAGCGGCGGCGACGCGGCCGTGGTCCTCAAGGACGGCAAGAACCAGAAGGCCGCCATGCGGTTCCTGGAGTACCTGACGACCCCCGAGGCGTCCGCGGTCTGGGCCGGGGCGGGCGGCTTCCTGTCCCCGAACAAGAAGCTCGACCTCGCCTCCTACGGTGACGACGTGACCCGCGAGACCGCCAAGTCCCTCGTTGCGGCCGGGGATTCGGTCCGCTTCGACATGTCCGACCAGGCCCCGGCCGCGTTCGGCGGGACCAAGGGCGCCGGTGAGTGGAAGATCCTCCAGGACTTCCTGCGCGACCCGTCCGACCCGAAGGGGACCGCGGCCGAGCTGGAGAGCGCGGCGGCCAAGGCGTACAAGGGCTGATCGCGCATGACCGCCACGCTCCTGAAAGAGGCGAGCCCGCCGCCGGTCGCCCCGGCCGACCGCAGACGGCGGGCCCGGCGCCGCGGCCGGGTCGTCGCCCTCGCCTTCGTCCTGCCCGCCCTGCTCCTGCTCGGCGCGCTCGTCGTCTACCCCGTGCTGTTCTCCGTGGGCCGCAGCTTCTTCGACGCCTCCGGCACCCGGTTCGTGGGCGGTGACAACTACACCGAGATGGTCCGCGACCCCGCCACGATCAAGGCCGTCCGCAACACGGCGATCTGGGTGGTCGTCGCCCCGACCCTGCTCACGGGCCTCGGCCTCGTCCTCGCCGTCCTCGTCGAGAAGGTGCGCTGGGCGACGGCGTTCAAGCTGCTGCTGTTCATGCCGATGGCGGTCTCCTTCCTCGCCGCGGGCATCATCTTCCGGCTCGCCTACGACGAGGACCCCGACAAGGGCGTGCTGAACGCCGCCGCCGTCTCCGTGCACGACGCCTTCACGGGAACCTCGACGTACCCGACCGCCCGCGCCCGCGACGGCCAGGGCCTCACCAAGGGAGCCGACGGCTCGTACGGCACGACCGCTCCCACGTCGCCGGGCCACACCGTCGCCCTCGGCCTGGTCGGCGTGCTCCCCGAGGACCTGCCGCAGGGCGCGCGGCCCGCGTACGACGCCGCCCGGCGCCCGGCGGCGTCCGGCGAACTGCGCGGTGCCGTCTACCTGGACTTCACCCGGGGCGGGGGAGGGGAGCAGGGCAAGGCCGACCGGAAGGAGAGCGGACTGCCCGAGATGACGGTCGAGGCGGTACAGGACGGTCACGCGGTCGCGAGCACCACCACCGCGGCCGACGGCTCCTTCCGCTTCCAGGACCTCGGCCCGGGCCCGTACACCGTGCGGCTGCCCGCGTCGAACTTCGCCCCGCCCTACGAGGGCGTGTCCTGGCTGGGACCCGCGCTCGTCACGCCGGCCGTCATCGGCGCCTACCTGTGGATCTGGACCGGCTTCGCCATGGTGCTCATCGGCGCGGGGCTCGCCGCGCTGCCGCGCGACGCGCTGGAGGCGGCCCGGATGGACGGGGCGAACGAGTGGCAGATCTTCCGCCGGATCACGGTCCCGCTGCTCGCACCGGTACTGACCGTCGTCTTCGTGACCCTCGTCATCAACGTGATGAAGGTCTTCGACCTCGTCTACATCATCGCGCCGGGCCCGGTGCAGGAGGACGCCACCGTGCTCGCCACCCAGATGTGGCTGGTGTCGTTCGGCGGCGGCAACAACCAGGGTCTCGGCAGCGCGCTCGGTGTCCTGCTCCTGCTCCTGGTGATCCCCGCCATGGTCTTCAACGTCCGCCGCTTCCGAGGGAGTCACCGATGAACGCGCTCAGGCGAGGGCTCGGCAGCAGCCTGGTGCAGGCGCTTCTCGTCGTCGTGGGCCTGGTGTGGCTCACCCCGCTCGCGGGTCTGTTCCTGTCCTCGCTGCGGTCGGCCCAGGACACCGCGCGGGGCGGCTGGTGGACCGCGCTGAGGAGCCCCGGGCAGCTGTCCTTCGACAACTACTCCGCCCTGCTGGGCAACACGGGGATGACACAGGCGTTCTGGAACACCGTCCTGATCTCCGTCCCGGCGACCGTGCTCGTCGTCGTCATCGCCGCGCTCGCCGGATACGCCTTCGCCTGGCTGGACTTCCCGGGGCGCGACGCGATCTTCCTGCTGGTGGTCGCGCTGTTGGTGGTGCCGGTACAGATCGGTCTGCTGCCGGTGGCCAAACTCTTCGGGCAGCTCGGGCTGTTCGGCACGATCCCCGGCGTCGTCCTCTTCCACGTCTCGTACGGCCTGCCGTTCGCGATCTTCCTGCTGCGCAACTACTTCGCGGAGATGCCGAAGGAGATGCTGGAGGCCGCGCGCATGGACGGGGGGAGCGAGTGGCGCATCTTCACCCGGCTGGTGCTCCCGGTGGGACGGCCGGCCATCGCCAGCCTCGCCATCTTCCAGTTCCTCTGGGTCTGGAACGACATGCTGGTCGCCCTGCTCTTCGCCGACAGTTCGGCGCAGCCGCTCACGGTCGAACTCCAGTCACAGATCCGGCAGTTCGGAAGCAACATCGATGTGCTGGCCCCGGGGGCGTTCCTGTCCCTGGTGGTCCCGGTGGCGGTCTTCTTCGCCTTCCAGCGGCACTTCGTCCAGGGGGTGATGGCGGGTTCGGTGAAGTGACGGCGGGCCCGCCGCTTCGCCCCTGTCCGTTCCCCGGAACTCCGCTCCGGGCCCGCACGTCGAACGCCGGAGAAGCCGAGGATCGGCT
>NZ_JBHWVI010000266.1:0-10661 GCF_042737005.1 Streptomyces sp. NPDC060027 | reverse complement strand
CGGCAAGGTGCCTATATGCAGGTTCACGTATCCGACCTTCGTCAGGGATATTCGGGGCGTGTGGTCCTTGAGGGCCTCGACCTCGAACTCCGCCCCGGCGTAACGGGCCTCCTCGGGCCCAACGGCGCAGGTAAGTCAACTTTGATGCGGACCCTGGCTACGGTGCAGCCACCGCTGCGCGGCCGTGTTGCTCTCGATGGTGTGACCATCGATGGAGAGAAGGCCGCGCGGCGTATCCGCCGTAGGATCGGCTATCTGCCCCAGCGGTTCGGGTGGGACCCGGGGATGCGCGTACGTGACTTCGTTGAGTATGGGGCATGGATGCGCCAGGTACCTGGCAAACTCCGGTCCAGCGCTGTTGAGCGAGCACTGAACCAGGTTGACCTGGCGGACCGCAAGCAGGAGCGGATGTCCCGGCTCTCCGGTGGCATGCGGCAGCGTGCGGGAATCGCATGGGCCATCGTCGGCGACCCGGGTCTGGTGATCCTTGACGAGCCCACTGTAGGTCTGGACCCACGCCAGCGCCTGCAGTTCCGTCGGATTCTCGCTCAACTCACCGACACCACAGTCCTGCTGAGCACGCACCTCATTGACGATGTGGCCGCCGCTTGTGACCGCGTCGTCGTCCTGCACAGCGGGCGGGTGCTCTTTAATGGCGAGGTGGCCGAGATGGCAGACCGGGCCGGTGACGGGACCGCCGGACACACCCCGTTGGAGCGTGCCTACATGGAACTGCTGCCGGACGGAGAGCAGGAACTGTGACCTCCTTCCTCCTCGCACTGCGTTCTTCCCCGCTGCGGTGGCTGCTCGTCCCCCTGATCGCACTCGATCTCATCCTCATCCTCACCCGTGACGACTACTGGCACGGACTGTGGGGAGACACCGGCGCCGTAGGACAGGTCCCCACCCTCCTTCTGGGCGTTTTCGCCGCGGCTGCGGCAGCGTGGACCTCCTCGCTGCGCCGCCCGGCCGAGATGGCAGACACTCTGACCGCGATGCCCCGGCCCAGGCCGCAGGCCGAACTGTCACGCATCGCTGTGGTCCTGTACCTCTTCCTCGTTCCGTACCTGGTAGGGCAGGCGGTCTGCTTCACGGTCACCGCGTCCTCGTGGCCGCCCGGCTTCAACCAGTACCTGGGGTACCTCCTGCTCGGTGTCGCGACCCTCCTGACCGCGACAGGATTCGGCTGGGTCATCGGGCGGCTACTGTCCACCCGCTGGGGGCCAGCGGTCGGTGCTCTCGGCTGGCTGCTCATTCCCATGGCGCTCGACATCGACTTTTCCGTGGTAAATGGCCCGGCCCGAATGCAGCCCGACCTCCTGGAGATAGGACTGCGCTTGCTGGCTGCTTTGTTGCTCCTCACTGCCTGCCTCTGGCTGCCGTACGGCCGGATCTCGCGAGTCACCCCACTGGCAGGACTTGCTACCGTCCTGGCACTCGCCGCGACCGCAGCAGCCTCTGGAAATCCAGTGATTGATGAGCGGCACGGCTCCCCATCAATGACCTGCGTCAAGGGCAGTACCGATATCTGCCTGTGGCCCGAGGAGGACAAGTACAAGGCGATGGCCCAGGATGTGCTGACGCGGGCCGAAAACCTGCCTCCAGTACTGGCTATGCCAAAGAAGATCTACTCCAACGGCCTTGTCTACACCATGGACCGCACATGGGGCGGTGACTTCTACCTAGACAGTGGTTCCGTCTGGTCGATGGCCGACGGTGTGGCAAGGGCAACCAGCGCACAGACGTTCGCCGCCTGCGAAGAAAATAACTTCAAGGGCTTTCTAGCTCAAGAGAAAGCCGACGATCAATCAGTGCTCGCTGTGGAACGGTGGCTCGAGAAACGGCTGGCCGGTGGCGGCGAGCCGGAGTACAAGGAAGCGGGAATGACGGCATCCATGGCGAAAGCAATGGAGACCGGCAAGGAGATGGCCGACCGTCCTGAGGCGGAACAGAGCGCGTGGGTCACGGCAACGGTGCGGCACGTCCTGGAGAAATACTGTGCCTGACACCCCCTCCGGTACACGCACCGACACACTGCTACCAACCCGGTGGCTCGGTCGGAGCAGGCGCTTCCACCCACCGTGCGGCGTACGGCAGCCGGGCAGTGTCCTGCTCATGGTCCTGCTCAGCGGACTGGCCGTAGCCTTGCTAGGAAACAAACTGGCCCCTCTGCCTACCGTGGCGGGTGCGGAGGGCCCAGGAACCCCAAGCTGGCGAATGCTGGCCATGTTCGCGGGCGTCCTGCCGGTACTGTCCCTGCACAGCCGCATGGCGGCGCTGGAGGCAGTCGGCACTACCCGCTTTCACCGCGGGAGGGCGTTGCGGCTGACAATTCTGTGGGCCGTGAGCATGGCCATTTTCCTAGGCACGTGCGCCATATCCGTGGAAGGCCGAGTACTGGAAGTCATGGCCGGCGCTCTTCCGGGGTGGACCGGGCTGGGGCTGCTCAGCGGGCGTATGTTCGGTTGGCGGCAGGGGTGGATCTTGCCCGTACTGGTTCTTCTTCTCGTCAGCTACTGGAGTATTCAGGATGGAACAGGCAGCTACCCGCGGTGGGACTTCACCCGCTCGCCCGTGGTGGATCAGCCGACCAGTCTCGGTATGAGTCTGGGGCTGCTGGCCGTAGGGATAGCGGCCTACCGGATGACACCCTGGCGTCTGCGAAGTCTGCTTAAGCAGGCGTAACGAAGGCCAAGCCCTCGCACCTCACGTCGTGAAGCGTCTGCATCCGGGCGAGCGCCTTCATGCCGGAAGATGAAACATCGGGTGAAAACGACCTCTCAGGTAGCCGTGCTTCTAGCCGTGAACCACAGGCGAAGGCTGCACTCTCAGGCACTCCAGATGCCATCATGAAGACGAAAGATGCAGGTAGGAGCCACTGGCTACAGGCTCTGTTGCTCTCCTAAAGCGGGTGTCGCAGGTTCGAATCCTGCCGGGGGCACCAGTTCAAAGGGTCCCCTCCTCCCAAATTTGGGAGGAGGGGACCCTTTGACATCCACGTCTGACATCAACGTCGGCGGTCACCGGCGATCAGGGCGTCTTCTGAGCAGCCGATCCATGTGGCTCATGGCCTCGCGCTGGGTGTCCTGCACGACGTGCGTGTACACGTCCATGGTGATGCTGATCTGCGAGTGCCCAAGGATCTCCATCACGACGCGGGGCGCGACTCCGGCCGCCGTGAGCAAGGTGGCGGTGCCGTGCCGAGCGTCATGCAGCCGGATCACACGAAGGCTGGCGGACTCGGCGACTCGGGTGAAGGAGCGGTAGACGTTCCGCGGCTCGACCTGGCGGCCGGTGCGGGTGGTGAAGACGTAGCCCGACTCGTGCCACTGATCCCCCGCCTTGCTCTGTGCCGCCGACTGCCGCATCCGGTGCCAGCGCAACGGGGCGATGCAGAGTGCGGGCAACGGGACGACCCGGCGACGGCGGCTCTTGGGATCGTCGTCGTAGAGGACGCCGCGACGGCGCTGGGTCTGCTGGCGGACATAGAGGACCCGGTTGTCGAGATCGAGGTCCGACCATCGGAGGCCGATGATCTCGCCCCGCCGGAGCCCCATGGCGATGGCGAGCACAAAGGCCGCGTAGAGCGGATCTCGGCGAGAGGCCGCCAGAAAGTCCAGCGTCTCGTCCAACGTCCAGGGCGTCAGTTCCTTGTTGTCCGTGCGCGGCGGTTCCACGAGCTTGGCGACGTTGCGCGCGATCAGCTCCTCGCGGCAGGCCGAGGACAGAGCGGACCGCAGCACACGGTGAGACTCCTTGGCCGTCGCCGCGGTGGTCTCCTTCTCCATCCGAATGAGGAAGCGACGGACGTCCGCGACGCCGAAGGATTCGAGCCGCTTCGAGCCGAGCAGCGGCACGAGGTAGAGCCGGACGTGCGCCTCGTACTTGTCGTATGTGCTGAGCTTGCGCCGAGGCTTGATCACGTTGTCCAGCCAGTACGGCAGCCACTCGGAGAGTTTGGCCGAGCGGGTGGGCACCGGCACGCCCTGGTCGACCTTGGCGAGCAGCTCGCGCCGCTTGGTGTCGCACTCGGCCCACGTCTTGCCGTAGGCGAACTTGCGGGCCCGGGTGCCGTCCGGCTGGAGGACGTAGACCGCGCACTGAAACCGGCCGTCCTTGCGCTTGGTAATCGTTCCCGCGCCGTTCGGGTTGCGCTTGCGTTGCTGCGCTATCAGGCGGCCTCCTCGATCTGGCCGAGGACGAAGTCCGTGACGGCGCCGACAGGGATTCGGCGAGCCCCGTCGATCTTGATCGAGACGAGGCGGCGCGACCGGATCAGGTCGTAGACCTTGGAGCGTCCGACCTTGAGCCGGGTCATGACCTCCGGCACGGTGAGGAGTTCGGCGGTGGCAGTGGTCATGCTGCGGCTCCCTCCTTGGTCAGCTCGTCGCGTAGGGCTTCACGGGCTGTCTCGCGGTTGGCCTGGAGGTCTCGCGCGATGGTCGCGGCGAGAGCGGCCTCGCCCGGGGTGTGGCCGTGGCCGGCGTACTGCCAGTCGGTCAGGACGAGGACGGTGTCCGGCTCGCGGTCGTCGAGGCCGAGGACGGATGCCTCCTGTGCGGCGCGGTAGTCAGCGCGTTCCTGGCGGATGGCGCCGAGGGTGGTGGAGTACGTGCGCGACTTGGACGAGAAGTGCCCGCGGAAGCCGAGCATGTGCGCCCAGGCCCAGAGACGTCGGTCCGGGTACAGGCCGTCCAAGTCGCTGCAGGCGGTGATGAGTCGGCGGGTGTGGTCGGGGACGTGGTGGCGGTCGAGTTCGGAGAGTTCGCCGATGCGGCGATCCAGGGTCCCGGTGTTCTCCGCGGCCTTGGTGGCGTACTTGGCCACGTACGAGGCGACGGCCTGTTCGGTGATGTCGGAGCCGTCCCCGAAGGCCTTGACCGGTCGGACGTCGAGCTGTCTTCCCCATCGGAACGTCCGGGCAGGCTGGTCACCGGCGGACGGAACCGAGACGGACGTGTACGAGTGCGCGACGGCGGCACGTACCGCGTCCGTGAGCAGGTCGACCGTGGCCCACGCGGGTGGCGGTGTCCCGGGCCCTTCGGGACCGTCGAGGCGTACGACGGCGTGGAAGTGGAGGGCACCGCGCTTCTGGAACTCGGCGACCTTGCCGTACGAGACGCGCAGGTGATCGGCGAGTTCGCGGCGGGGCAAGCCAGCGCGAGCGGCGAGTTCGCGGCGCAGGCGGGTGGTGAAGCGCTGCCAGAGCTGGCCGGCGTGGTTGTTGAACAGGACGGCGCCCGCGTAGTCGTAGGCCTCCGGATCGAGGGCGGTGCCCAGCTCAGGGGCGTCGGACGCGTGCCGGACGCCGCACCGGCAGGGGCCGCCGTGATCGGGCCGGTTGTGGACCGGGCCGAACGAGGGGGCCGTGAGGGTGGCGAAGACCCGCGGGTGATCGCGGACGGTGCCGGGGATGTCCCGGCGGTCGTCCCCGGCGAGGCCGGCGCGGATCAGGTTGTAGGTGTCGCCCGCGTACGTCCAGGCGCAGGAGGGGCAGCGGGAGGCGCGGCGGTTGCCGCACGCGAGGCGCAGGCGTCCGCCGGGTTCGTTCTCGGTGGAGTAGCGGTGCAGGGTCTCGCCGGTGGTCTTGTCCTTGGCGAGGGTCCAGCCGGTCAGGTGGATCGGGTCGGAGCAGCCGCCGGTGCGGCGGATCTGGTC
Organism: Streptomyces sp. NPDC060027; assembly: GCF_042737005.1. NCBI lineage: Bacteria > Bacillati > Actinomycetota > Actinomycetes > Kitasatosporales > Streptomycetaceae > Streptomyces > Streptomyces sp. NPDC060027. The sequence goes on along the minus strand of NZ_JBHWVI010000266.1, from coordinate 5,003 downwards.
CTCCCAGCGGGTGTAGTCGGAGGCCGAGGCCACCCGGAGGATGTCTCCGAGGGTGATCGGGTCGAGCGTCAGGGCGGACGTGGGTGCCTTCTGTGTCGAGGGTGAGGCCCGGTGGGCCATGCTGGGGGTTCCTTCCGGTTGCGAGATCAATCGGTGGGGACGGCTCCCGGGCGGTGGATGCTTGGCGGTATCGAGGCCGCCCGGGGGCCGGTCAGCGGCGCTTGGCGTCGGAGGCGAGCAGGGAGCGCAGGACGACCGCGCAGACAGCGACCGATGCCCCCGTGATGGCGACCGCCAGGAGCAGCGAGACCAGGACGGCGCCAACGACCAGGACCACGGCCGTTCCGCCGCCCACGAGGGCGAGCGCGGTGCCGGGGGTGAGCTGGACGACCGCGCGGGACGGCGCGGGGGCGACGGGGATCGGCTGCGGGACCGAGACCCCCGGGGTGATGGTGGTCGGCTGGATGACGGCGGGCGGGGTGATCAGGCCGGTGGGCTGGGGCATGGTCGGGAACTTGGGCCGGAGCATGGGCGGTTCTCCTTCGCGGTGTGCTACTTGACCGCGGTGTCGATGGCGGGGGCGAGGACGCTGTCGGCGAGGAGGTAGCCGCCGAGGAGGAGCACGGCGATGAGCCACCAGGGCGGGCGGATGAGCTTGACGCCGAGGTAGCCGACGGCGGCCAGGGCGAGCCAGAGCGGGACCTGCACGGGGTATCTCCTCAGCGGACGGTGCAGCGGTGGGTGCGGGCGGCGAGTTGGGCGGCGGTCTGGCTGGAGTAGTCGGCGGACCAGCCGCAGCGGTCGGCGGTGCAGACGGCGGCGTGCGTGGTGCGACCGTTGCGGTCGCGGTGGGTACCGATCTGCACGGGGCCGATCCGCATCAGGGAGTGGAAGTTGTCGCTTGCGGGCATCGTGGGTGCCTCATTCCTGATCAGGTGAGGTGGGCTGCGATGGCGGCGGCAAGGTGGGACGGCACGCCGAGGCGGGAGCGGAGGGTGTCGGGATCGATCGGGGAGCCGGTGCGGGCGCGGTACTCGTCGGCGACCTTGCGGGCGTGATCGACGAGGACGGCGGGGACCGGGGGCGCAGCGGCAGCAGCAATGGCTTCTGGAGCGGGGAAAGCAGCAGGCGCGGGCGCGGCTTCCGACATGGGCTGTTCGGCGTCCGGTGCTTCCACGGCGGGGGCCGGCCGAACCGTCTCCGCTTCCGATTCCGGTTCGGCAGCGGACGAGTGGGCGAGCAGGGTCCCGCCGAGGAAGGCGAGCGCGGGCCATCCGGCGATGCCGAGGCGGAGCGGAGCGGGCGGGTCGGCCAGGTCGAGGAACCCGGCGGTGGCGATGTTGGCGCCGAGCGAGGCGAACAGCGCGACGACGAACCAGCACCAGGCCAGCCGGGACGGTCCCTCGTTGCGCAGCCTCCGCCAGGCGGCGACTAGGAGCAGGTCGACACTGACCGGGTAGGCCCATGCCTTCCAGCCGTTCTGTCCGGCCGCGGCGGCCAGGTCGTGCAGGTGGGCGAAGGACAGGGCACCGGCGATCACTGCCTGAATCAGGACCGCATCGACCCGGAGGCCGTGACGGGCGCCCATCAGACGTCGCCTGGATAGGCGGGGCCGTCGTCGGGGTCGTAGCCATCCAGGAATACGCCGGGCGGCGGTTCGGGCAGCGAGGCGGCGAGGGACGGGCTGACGGCGTCCACGAAGTCGAGGTCGGCGCCAGCCGCGTCGGCGTAGAGGGCGAGTTGGCCGAGCAGGAGCACGGTCCGGGCGAAGTCCTCGCAGTTCGGGCACATGGCGGGTCTCCCTTCTTTGGGCATGGCGGGGTAGGGACTTGGCGCGAAGGCGGTCGCGCCAACCGTGGGGGTGGGGCGGGGATCAGACGGTGACCGAGGACGCCTTGACCAGCGGCACGGCCTCGGTGGCGGTGCTGGGGAGCGCGGGCCGGAAGGGGGCCAGCTCGGGCAGGTCCGGGGTCCGGTCGGCGTGCCGGTTGCAGATGTTCACGGCCTGGCGGAGCGAGGTGTGCGGGGCGCGGATGCGGTGCCACCCGCCCGAGGAGTCGCCCGCGATGGCGATGCCCCGTGTCTCGGCCGGGATCTGGATCGCGGCGAGGACGGCGTCCGGGGAGATGTCGCCGAAGGCCATGTTGGCCGAGGTCTCGTCGTTGACGCGATGGGCTGTGCGGCCGGTGAGCTGGGCGCGAAGCATGGTGATGCCCTTGCCGAGTTCGGAGCCGAAGCGCTGCCCGCAGATCTCCAGGTAGATGCCGGCCGCGCGGCCGAGCTGGGCGAGGCGGATCAGGGCGGTGATGATGCGGTCCCGCCGCTTCTCCTCCTCCTTGCTTGCGTACAGGGCGAGTTCGGCTACCTCATCGACCAGGACCACGACCGGGACCGGACGCAGGTCGTCGGGCAGATCCCAGATGTCGGAGGCGATCTCCGCGTCCGGCACGTCGGAGGTGATCCGCTGCTGGGACCGGATGAGCTGATAGACGTGCCCCATCCGGACCACAAGCGCTTCGAGTACTTCCGCGGCGGTGTCGGGATCGTCGGCCAGCGCGGAGAACCGGCGGGCCAGCGGGAACAGTTCGACCCCCTGCTTGCAGTCGATACCGACGAGGGCGACGTCCATCGGGGCGAGACCCGCGACCAGGTTGCGTTGGTACACGGACTTTCCGGACTCCGTGGCGCCGAGGGTGAGGGCGTGGGGCACGGCCCGGTAGTCGCGGTAGTGCACCGAGCCGTCCTCCCGCAGGGCGACCGGTACACGCATCGGCCGGTGACCGGTGTCGGCCGGCATCTGCACCCGCTTGAGCACGTCGTAGCCGGTCATTCGCACCTCGACGACGCCGGAGCGCAGCTCACGCGAGGTGACGCCGTACATCGAGAACGAGTGCCGGAGCCGGTCTGAGGCGGCGGCGACGTCGAAGGCGTCCTGTCCGGGGCGGAGCTTGAGTCTCAGGATCAGGCCGGTACGGGTCGGCCGCAGCCGAAGGATGCGCGGCGGACGCGGATCCGGCATCGGCCGGTTGGCGGCACGGGCCAGGGCGAGCCGCCAGCGCGAGGGCGGGACGGTCAGCCCGCACGCGTCCATGACCGATCCGTAGCGGACCAGGACCCGTAACACGGCCAGCGTGACCCCGAAGGTCAACCAGTACCAGGCGGGGCGCCGCCACCGCAGGAAACCCACGACAGCGACGACCAGCACCAGAACGACCATGAAGTCGGCCACGATCAGGCTGCCTTGGACCCTGCGGCAGCACCGACGAGCGAGGTGACCGCGACCGCGCGGAACGCGATGCCGTGTCGCCTCTGGCCGTTGAAGTCGCTTTCCCAGGGCCGGGCGATCAGGCCCGTGAGCGCGACCGGCGTGCCCATGGCCAGCTCACCGGAGATGCCCGGCTCCGGAACGGTGATGGACAGGATCTCCACCTCCTCGTTCGCCGCGAACATCACGTCCACGGTCATCAGCCTCGCCCCGGTCTCCGTGTCGGTGGCGATCTCACCGGTACGGCGGTCACGCACCTTGACCTGCGGGGACTTGGCGACCATCACGACCGCACCGGAGGTGTCGACGGGAATCTGACGCACAGAACTCACTCCTCTATAGATGCTGGACTCCGTCACTCATGTACAGGAGTGACGTGAAGAAGAGTGCCTCACTCCTGTACATGAGTCAACCCGCCACGAAGAAGAACTCGTGGCGGGTTGCGGGATGCTGAGTGAGCGTCAGTCCTCGGCGGGGATCCGGTACTCGAAGACGAACTGGTCAGCGGCCATGAGGGTGTCGCACACCTCGACCACGAGACCTGCGGTCGTACGAGCCTCCCGGATCAGGTGGACCACCGGCGCACCCGGGCTCAGCGCCAGCTCCGAAGCCTCCGCCTTGGAGGCCGGCCGCGCTTGCACCGTCTCGACGAACTCGGCGAACTCGTGCCCGTGGTCTTCGAGTCGGGCGTAGATGCCACCGCCGCCGGGATTCTCGGCGAACAGCTCGGGGATGTCCTTCACGACGTCCCAGGGCAGGTAGGACGTGGCGGTCTCGACCGGCGTGCCGTTGCGGAAGTAGAGACGCCGACGGGCCAGCACCTGTGTGCCGACGGGGACGCCGAGGCGTTCGGCGGCATCTTCGGGCGCCTCCAGGGGCCCGATGTAGAGGACGCTGACCTTGGCGGTGGCCCCGGACTGCGCGGACTCCGCGAGGTAGGCCGCCTGTCCTCCCCGCCGGAGCGAACGCCGGAAGCGATCAGAGGAACGGTGCCGCACCGGAGGCCGGTCCTTCACGATCGAACCCTTGCCGTGCCGGGTCTCGACCAGCCCACTCGCCCGCACCTCGACCATGGCCTTACGAATCGTCCCGCCGGCGACGCCGTAGCGCTCCACCAGCTCCGATTCGCTCGGCACCATGTCACCGGGCTTCAGAACCCCCGCCCGGATCTGCTGCACGATCTCGTCCGCGATCTGTACGTACCGAGGCCCGGAACCGACCCCTCCCGCCACAGTTCCCATAGTCCTTCCCTGCCTCCTATGCTCCTCTACATGAGTCAATCACAGGAAGCGACACCGTCTCCCCTGCACTCCGTGTCCGTAGCCGGAGTAGTGGTGCGCGAGGACGGCCGCCTCCTGGCCATCCGTCGAGCCGACAACGGCACCTGGGAGCTCCCCGGCGGCATCCTCGAACTCGACGAGACCCCCGAGGCCGGCGTCGCCCGCGAGGTCCTGGAGGAGACCGGCATCCACGTCGAGGTCGACGAACTCACCGGCGTCTACAAGAACATGACCCGCGGCGTCGTGGCCTTGGTCTTCCGCTGCAAGCCCTCGGGCGGCACCGAACGCACCTCCAGCGAGTCCATGGCGGTCTCGTGGCTCACACCGGACGAGGTCAGCGAACGCATGTCGGAGGCTTTCGCCGTGAGACTCCTGGACGCCCTGGACGGCAATGGCCCGCATGTGCGGAGCCACGACGGAAAGCACCTCATCCCAGCGGGATAAGACCTTCTCTCCAT
>NZ_JBHWVI010000265.1:0-10678 GCF_042737005.1 Streptomyces sp. NPDC060027 | reverse complement strand
GTGGAACCACGGTGTTCCGCCGGGACCCGCCGTCCGTTGCGCGGGCCGGGCCGGTCGACCCCCGTCCGGCCCGCTCACGCGTCGGCCGGGCGCTCGGTTCGCCGGGTGAAGTCCTCTTCGTCCCGTGCCGCCGGGGTGCCCGTGCCCTGCCCGCGCACCGCAGTGCGGAACGCGATGGGGGCCTGCCCGGCCCGCTGATGGAAGTACTTGGCGAAGTTCGTGGCACTGGAGAAGCCCAGCTGGGCGGCGATGCGGGCGGCGGCCAGGTCGGTGTGGGCGAGCAGCCGCTTGGCCTCCAGGACGACCCGTCGGTCGATGAACTCCTTGGCGCCGATCCCCGCCGAGTCGAGGGCGGCCCGGGACAGTGTGCGCGCGGAGTAGCCGAGGGTGACGGCGTAGTCGTCCACCCTGCGGGTGCGCGCGAAGTCCCGCTCGACGATCTCGCGGAACCGAAGAAAGGTTTCTCTGGGTTCCGGTGCCGCGCTGCCCGGCGCTTCCAGGTGGGCCAGCCGCAGGATCAGCGCGTCCAGCAGATGACGCAGTACCGCTAGGTGTGCGTCGGCCGGCAGCCGTCCCGGTGCCCGGAACTCGTGCTCCAGATGTGTGGTGGCCACCCGCAGGGACGCGGCGTCCTCGGCCTTGGGAGTGCGCAGCACCCGCGCGTGCGGATCGTCGAGCCGGGCCGCGCGGACGGTGGCCGCGTCCGGGAAGTCCCGCTCGAAGACGATCAGCGTCCCCTCGGCGCGCGTGAGATCTCCCCACTGGAGGACCTGCCCGGGGCGCGTCCACAGCCAGTCGCCTCGCACGACGTCGTGGGCCGTGAAGTCCACGGTCGCGCGCAGCGTGCCGGAGGCGAGCGTGAGCACGTGGTGGACGCCCGGGCGCTGCGGCACGCCGGGATCGGTTCCACGGGCACGGCACCGGGCGCGCAGCGCGGCCAGCGAGATCACTTCCAGGCCGGCGGATGCGCGGACGGGGGCCGTGAAGGTGAACCCGGGGGCGGCCTGCCCGGCCGGGTGTCGGTTTTTGACCATGATCAGTCGCCTGTGTATCCGGGTGGGACGTGCCTTCCCGCCCGGTCGGGGGTGCTCGCCGTGACGAGCGCCCCGCGTGGCGGAAAGAGGGCATCACGATAGAGGAGAGCCGGTCCATGGCCAAGGAATTCACGGACATCGGTGACGCAAACGGGATGTTCGGCGAGTCCTCCGAGGGCAGGCAGGGGGCGGACGGCGGACCGTGGACCGGACGGGGGGCCCGACCCGATCCGCGGCACCGTCGTCGGTTCCTCCTCAGGAACCCGCCGCGGAGGTCATCCGGCGGTCGCGAGGAACTGGGTTGCGGCCAGCTCGGCGTACAGCGGATCCGCGGCCACGAGCTCGCGGTGGGTTCCCACGGCGCGGACGCGGCCCGCGTCCATCACGATGATGCGGTCGGCCGTCGTGACGGTGGACAGCCGGTGCGCGACCACGAGCACCGTGGTCGTACGGGCCACATCGGCGACCGTGTCACGCAGCGCGGCCTCGTTGACGGCGTCGAGCTGCGAGGTGGCCTCGTCGAGGAGCAGCAGCCGGGGGCGGCGCAGCAGGGCCCGGGCGATGGCGACACGCTGGCGCTCGCCGCCCGACAGCTTGGTGCCGCGATGGCCGACCAGAGTCTCCAGGCCGCGCGGCAGCCGGCCGACCAGGCCGTCGAGGCGGGTCGTCTTCAGCACCCGGGTCAGCTCCCCGTCCTCGGCGTCCGGATTGCCGAGCAGGAGGTTGTCGCGCAGGGAGCCCGACAGCACCGGTGCGTCCTGTTCCACGTAGCCGATGGCCGACCGGAGCCGGGGCAGATCCCACTCCTCCAGTGCACGCCCGTCGACGGTGATGCGGCCCGCCTCGGGGTCGTAGAACCGCTCGATGAGCGAGAAGACGGTGGTCTTGCCGGCGCCGGAAGGGCCGACGAAAGCGGTCAGGCCGCGGGCCGGGACGGTGAACGACACCCCGTGGTGGACGTACGGCAGATCGTCGGCGTACCGGAAGCGGACGTCGTCGAAGGCGAGTGCCGCCGGTTCCGCGCCCGGGGTCGGCAGGGGCGCGGGCGGGGCGGCGGGCTCCGCGGGCAGCCGCAGGGCCTCCTGGATGCGGGCGAGCGCGGCGGCGCCGGTCTGGTACTGCGTGATCGCGCCGACCACCTGCTGGATCGGCGACATCAGATAGAACACGTAGAGCAGGAAGGCGACCAGGGTGCCCACGTCGATGGCGCCGGTCGCGACCCGGGCGCCGCCCACCGCGAGGACCGTGATGAAGGCGATCTGCATCGCCAGGCCGGCCGTGTTGCCCGCGGCCGCCGACCACTTGGCGGCCCGGACGCTCTGCCGCCAGGACTCCTGGGCGGCCGCGTGGATGGTCCGCTCCTCACGGTGCTCGGCGCCGGACGCCTTGATCGTGCGCAGCGCACCGAGGATCCGCTCCAGCGAGGCACCCATCACCCCGACGGCGTCCTGGGCCTGCCTGCTCGCCCGGTTGATGCGCGGCACGATCACGCCGAGCACCGCTCCCGCGCACAGGACCACGCCCAGCGTGACGCCGAGCAGCACCACGTCGACCAGGCCCATCATCACCACCGTCGCGACGAGGGTGAGGCCGCCGGTGCCGAGGCCCACCAGGGAATCGGTCGTGACCTCGCGCAGCAGGGTCGTGTCCGAGGTGATGCGGGCCATCAGGTCGCCCGGCTCGCTGCGGTCCACGGCCGGTATGCGCAGCCGCAGGAGATACGAGGACAGGGCGCGCCGCGCGCCGAGCACCACCGACTCGGCGGTGCGCCGCAGAACGTACGAACCCAGCGCTCCCACCGCCGCGTTGGTGACCACCAGGGCCGCCATGCCGAGCAGGGCCCGCCCGACCGGCCGGTCGTGCGACAGGTTGTCGATGAGCCCGCGAGCCACCAGCGGCAGCACCAGGCCGGTCGCCCCGGTCGTGAGCGCCAGCAGCGCGCCCGCGGACAGCGCCCAGCGGTGCGGTCGTACATACCCGAGCAGCAGGCGCCACGCGGGCACCTCGGGCTCGGCCTCGGTCAGGCTCACGGCGCTCCTTGCGGGAGTTGAGAGGGGGCCCTCAGGCTACGTCGGCGACGTGCCCGGCCCGGTCCCAACTGCCCCGAGTGCGCACGGACTCAGGACACGCGCCGTGAGAGCCGCCAGAGCGGTGTCGAGGTCCGCCGGGCGCGGCCGGTCGTGCGGAAGCCTGGCGAGCGGCGCGGCCATGCCGCAGGTGTTCGTGAGCGCCGAGAGGAGTGATCCCGGCGTGTCCGCTGCCTCCGGTGCGGCGGGGCGCGGGGCGCCGCCGTCCTTCACGGGTCGGCCGTTCGCCGCACCGGGACCGCGGCCGCGGCGGCCACCTGGCCTTCTACCGGCCCGTCACCCCGTAGGGTCGGCTGACGGAACGTCGACTCAGGAAAGGGCTCACTCACATGGCGCAGGAAGTACGGGGTGTGATCGCACCGGGTAAGAACGAACCGGTGCGCGTCGAGACGATCGTCGTGCCCGATCCGGGGCCGGGCGAGGCCGTGGTGAAGATCCAGGCCTGCGGGGTCTGCCACACGGACCTGCACTACAAGCAGGGCGGTATCAACGACGACTTCCCGTTCCTGCTCGGCCACGAGGCGGCCGGAATCGTGGAGTCGGTCGGCGCCGGGGTCACGGACGTGGCCCCCGGCGACTTCGTCATCCTCAACTGGCGTGCGGTGTGCGGACAGTGCCGCGCGTGTCTGCGCGGGCGCCCCTGGTACTGCTTCAACACCCACAACGCCAAGCAGAAGATGACCCTGGTGGACGGCACCGAACTGTCCCCGGCCCTCGGGATCGGCGCCTTCGCGGAGAAGACGCTGGTCGCGGCCGGACAGTGCACCAAGGTCGACCCAACAGTCTCCCCGGCGGTCGCCGGACTGCTCGGCTGCGGTGTGATGGCCGGCATCGGGGCCGCCATCAACACGGGCAACGTCGGCCGGGGCGACACGGTCGCGGTGATCGGCTGCGGCGGTGTCGGCGACGCGGCCATCGCCGGCTCCCGGCTCGCGGGGGCGGCGAAGATCATCGCCGTGGACATCGACGACCGTAAACTCGCGACCGCCGAGAAGCTCGGCGCGACGCACACCGTCAACTCCCGTGAGACCGACGCCGTCGAGGCGATCCGCGAACTCACCGGCGGCTTCGGGGCCGACGTCGTCATCGAGGCCGTGGGCCGCCCGGAGACCTACCAGCAGGCGTTCTACGCCCGCGACCTCGCCGGCACCGTCGTCCTCGTCGGCGTGCCCACCCCCGACATGAAGCTCGAACTCCCCCTGATCGACGTCTTCGGACGCGGCGGCTCCCTCAAGTCGTCCTGGTACGGGGACTGTCTGCCCTCCCGCGACTTCCCGATGCTGATCGACCTGCACCTCCAGGGACGCCTCGACCTCGGCGCGTTCGTGAGCGAGACGATCGCCCTCGACGAGGTGGAGGCCGCCTTCGAGCGCATGCACCAGGGCGACGTGCTGCGTTCGGTGGTGATGCTGTGATGAGCGCCCGCATCGAACACCTCGTCACCTCGGGCACGTTCTCACTCGACGGCGGTACCTGGGACGTCGACAACAACGTGTGGATCGTGGGAAACGATCACGAGGCGATCGTGATCGACGCCGCTCATGACGCCGACGCCATCGCCGAGGCGGTGGGAGACCGGCGACTGCGGGCCATCGTGTGCACCCACGCCCACAACGATCACATCGATGCCGCTCCCGCCCTGGCGGAGCGCACCGGCGCCACCATCTGGCTCCACCCCGACGACCTGCCGCTGTGGAAGTTCACCCACCCGGACCGCCTGCCCGACGCCTGGCTCCAGGACGGCCAGGTGATCGAGGCGGCGGGCACCGACCTGACCGTGCTGCACACCCCGGGTCACGCCCCGGGCGCGGTCTGTCTCTACGACCCGGGCCTCGGCACCCTGTTCTCCGGCGACACCCTCTTCCAGGGCGGCCCGGGGGCGACCGGCCGGTCCTACTCCCACTTCCCGACGATCATCGAGTCGATCCGCGACCGGCTGCTCACGCTGCCTCCCGACACGGTCGTCCGTACGGGACACGGCGAGACGACCACGATCGGCGCGGAGGCCTCCCACCTGGAGGAGTGGATCGCCCGGGGCCACTGACCCCGCCGCCCCGCCGCCCCGCCGCGCCGACCGCCCGGCGACTGCCGCCGCGACACGGCGGAAACGACTCCGAGATACCTGACAGAAGATGTCCGGCTTCCGGGAGACGCTCGTAGGGACACGGGGACAGCAGCCCGTGAACGGTACGCGTACGGAGGTCGGACATGTCAGGGCCGTTGGAAGGCACGCTGCGGGACAAGGTCGCACTGGTGGCGGGCGCGACCCGGGGCGCGGGCCGCGGAATCGCCGTGGAACTGGGCGCGGCCGGCGCCACCGTCTACGTGACCGGCCGCAGCACCCGCGAACGGCGCTCGGAGTACGACCGCCCGGAGACCATCGAGGACACCGCCGACCTGGTCACCGCGGCCGGGGGGCGGGGCATCGCGGTCCCCACGGACCACCTCGTCCCGGCCGAGGTGGCAGCGCTCGTCGCCCGGATCGCGGACGAGCAGGGCCGCCTGGACGTCCTGGTCAACGACATCTGGGGCGCCGAGAAGCTCTTCGAGTGGGACGCCCCCGTCTGGGAGCACGACCTCGACAACGGACTCAGGATGCTCCGGCTCGCCGTCGAGACCCACGCGATCACCAGCCACCACGCGTTGCCCCTGCTCCTGCGCGGTCCCGGCGGCCTGGTCGTCGAGATGACCGACGGCACGGCGGAGTACAACCGGGACACCTACCGGGTCTCCTTCTTCTACGACCTCGCCAAGTCGGCCGTGCTGCGCATGGCGTTCGCCCTCGGACACGAACTGGGCCCCCGCGGCGCCACCGCCGTGGCCCTCACCCCCGGCTGGCTGCGCTCGGAGATGATGCTGGAGGCCTTCGGCGTGACCGAGGAGAACTGGCACGACGCCGAGGAGCGCGTCCCGCACTTCGGCATCTCCGAGACGCCGCACTACGTGGGACGCGCGGTCGCCGCCCTGGCCGCCGACCCCGGCGTCGCGCGCTGGAACGGGCGGTCCCTCTCCAGCGGGCAGGTCGCCCAGGAGTACGGCTTCACCGACCTCGACGGCAGCCGTCCGGACTGCTGGCGCTACATGGTCGAGGTCCAGGACAAGGGGAAGCCGGCGGACGCGACGGGGTACCGCTGACGGCGGGAGAGGTCCCCGGAGGCGAGCCGGGCCGGCGACGGGGCCGGGGTCAGGTATGCGCGTGGAGCGGTGGTACCTGCCACGTGGCCGGCCGCTCGGTCATCAGGGAGAGGTCCGCGCGCACCGCCGCGTAGTACGCCTCGCGCTCCGTGCGCTGGCGTTCGAGCAGCGTCTGCCACGCCTCGGGGTCGCGGGTGCCCGTGTACAGGAAGCGCTCCATCTCCATCACCACGACGACCCAGGCACGCGACTTCTCCACCACCTCCGGAGTGCCCAGGAGGAGCAGGGCCTCACCGGCCGGGTCCCCGGTCTCGGCGGCCTCGGCCAGCAGCGGAGCCGCCTCCCGCGGCGACAGCGGATGCGGGTGGGGGTCGTTGCCGAGATGGGCGGCGACCCGGTACGTCAGCGTGATCGTCTTCTTCAGGCACCGCGCGTAGTCGGCGTACACCGCGAGCCGTCGTTCCTCCCAGCGCGCGGTCTGCTCGCGGCCGAAGCGGGCCCGGTCGCCCCGCACGATCGCCAGGTACGAGCCGAGGGCGCCGATGACCACGCCGATCAGGGCCGGGAGTTGCTGTATGAAGGCGGACATGGGCGCACGGTATCTGTCGCCGCGACGATCTTGGCAGTACCTTCGCTGCCATGACTGCGATGAGGCGCTTCGAGGGATACGGGGTTCTGATCACCGGTGCGGCGCGCGGGATCGGCGCGGCGACCGCCCGTCGGCTCGCCGAGGAAGGCGCCCACGTCCTCGTCACCGACACGGACCTGGCGGCGGCGGAGAAGACGGCCGCCGCCCTGCGTGAACTCGGCGCGCGGGCCGAGGCGTTCACCTGCGACGTGGGGGAGCGGGCACAGGTCGAGGCCGCCGTGGCGTACGCCGTCGACGCCTTCGGCTCGCTCGACGTCCTGGTCAACAACGCCTACTGGTGCAGCCCCGACGCCCCGCTCTTCGAGGACGAGAGCGACGAGGTGTGGGCCCGCGACCTGGACATCACTTTGACCGGCGCCTACCGCTGCGCCCGTGCGGCGCTCCCGCACCTGGTGGCCTCCGGCCGCGGCGCCGTCGTCTCCATCGGCTCCGTGAACGGCATCCAGGACTTCGGCAACCACGCCTACAGCGCGGCCAAGGCGGGGCTGATGTCGCTCACCCGCACCCTGGCCGGCCACGCCGCCGCCCGCGGCGTCCGGGTGAACCTGGTGGCACCGGGCACCGTCCGCACCACGGCGTGGGAGGGCCGCGAGGACGATCTCGCCATCGCGGCCGGGCTGTATCCGCTGGGCCGGGTCGGCGAACCCGAGGACATCGCGGCCGCCGTCGCCTTCCTCGCCTCCCGCGACGCGGCCTGGATCACCGGAACGACGCTGTGCGTCGACGGTGGCCTGACGGGCGTGAACACCGGCTTCCGGGAGGCGGTCAGGCTGCACGGCGGCGACCGTGACGGCGCCGCCGACAGCGGGAGCGGGAGGGTGCCCGACCCCGCGTCCGGGACATGACCCGAACGGCACCCGCTAGCCGCGGCGCTCCGCGCAGTGCCGCTCGACGGCGTCGAACACCCGGTCCGTGTCCGCCTCCGACGTACGCCAGTTGCTGAACGCGGCTCGCAGCCCGTGCGTCCCGTCGTAGAACGTCGGTGTCAGGAAGGCCTCGCCCGAGGCGGCGACGGCATCGGCCAGTGCGTGGACCCGCTGCTCGGTCGGGTCGTCGGCGAGGGTGAAGCAGACGACGTTCAGCCGGACGGGCGCGAGGAGCCGCAGTGCGGGGACACCGGCGATCCGCTCGCCCAGCCGCCGGGCGAGCGCGACGTTCCGCTCGACGATCTCGCGATGTCCCTCGCGACCGTACGCCGCCAGGGAGAACCAGGCCGGGAGCGCGCGCAGCCGACGCGAGTTCTCCGGTGTCAGGTGCAGGAAGTCGGGGTCCTCGGTGGGGAGTCCGAGATACGGCGAGGCGTTGTGGAAGACCCGGACTTGGAGGTCCTGGCGGCGGGTGAACTGGACGGCCGCGTCATAGGGGACGTTGAGCCACTTGTGCAGGTCGACACAGACCGAGTCGGCGGCGTCCAGACCCGCCACCAGCGAGGAGTACGCGGGCGACAGCGCGGCGAAACCGCCGAACGCGGCGTCCACGTGCAGCCAGAAGTCATGGTGCTCCCTGAGCGCGGCGATCGCCCGCAGATCGTCGAAGTCGACGGTGTTGACCGTCCCGGCGTTCGCCACGACGACGGCCGGGCGACCGTCGAGCGCGGAGAGCGCGGCGTCGAGCCGCTCGACGTCCACGGCCTCGCGGTTGCCGGGCAGTACCGGCACCGGACGCAGGCTGCCCCGCCCGAGGCCGAGCACGGACAGGGCCTTGGCGACGCTGGAGTGCGGGCTGCCCGACAGCACCTCCACCGGACCGAGCGCACCGGCCCCCTCGTGCGCGACCGACACACCCCGGCGCTCGCCGAGCCACTCCCGCGCGATGGCCAGCCCGACCGTGTTGGAGACCGTCGCCCCGCTCACGAACGCCCCGTGGTGTTCCTCGCCCAGCCCGAACAGCTCGCGCAGCCAGCCCAGCGTCTCGTGCTCCAGGGCGCTCGCGAAGGATCCGCCGCTTCCGGAGACGTTCTGGTCGTAGGCGCCGGTCAGCCAGTCCCCGGTGAGCGAGGCGGGCGTCGCGCCGCCGGTGACGAAGCCGAGGTAGCGCGGGCCGGCGGAGCCGGAGAACCCCGGGGCCCAGCGACCGGCGAAGCGTGCCAGGGCGCCCTCGGCACCCGCGCCCTCGGCCGGAAGCGGTGCGGGGGCGGGCGCCTTGCCGAGCTGGGCGACGGGACGACGGTCGAGGCCGCTCACCTCCTCGACGGCGAAGTCACGGGCGGCCTGGAGGAGTTCGGGGAGGCGTTCGAGGTCGCCGGCGAGGGTGGGGTGCATGTCGGCAGCGTAGGGGCGAGGCCCCGCGAAACCTCGGTCCAATCGGGGGGAACTGGACCGATGTCGCGGCTCGCGGCATCCGGCCCGCCCCGGGTGCGGGCACCGCCCGCCGGGCGGTGGAGCCGGTGCAGCGGGGAATGTCACTGTTTGGTCCCAGCCCGGCCCGCCGTACAACGCAATACCCTCATGGACGGTCTAGCAGGCAGACAACACGATGGAACACGACAGGGAAGGCCCGCCATGGGGGAGACACACAGACGAGGAGCCGTCGCGCTCGGCCTCGCCGGACTGGTCGCGCCGCTCACTCTCGCACTGGGCGCGACACCCGCGCAGGCAGCGAGCTGTACGACGTCGACCGGCCCGAACCAGAAGCAGGTGGAGAAGTTCCTCGGGCGGCCGGTCGACGGCCGTCAGTCCACCGCCGACTGCAAGGCGATCCAGGCCTTCCAGAACAAGCACGGCATAACCCCGAACATCGGGTACGCGGGACCTGTCACCTGGGGCGTGATGGATCTCATGAACAAGCAGAAGGCCGTGGGGACCAACCCGAACCGGGACGGCAAGTGCCCGGTGAACAAGGGCCGCATCGCCTGCGTCAACCTCACGCTCCAGCTCAGCTGGATCCAGGACGGCAGCCGGCTGGTCTACGGACCGGTCCCGGTCCGCACGGGCAGGGACGGCTACGAGACCCGCACCGGCCTGAAGAAGGTCTACTGGCGTGACATCGACCACGTCTCGAGCATCTACAACGTGTCGATGCCGTACAGCCAGTTCTTCGACGGCGGTCAGGCCTTCCACTCGGTGGGCGTCAGCATGTGGAACCCGCCGGGCTCGCACGGCTGCGTCAACATGACCTCGACCACGGCCAAGAAGTACTGGTCCCTACTCAAGAACGGCGACGACGTCTACGTGTACGGCCGCAAGCCCGGCACGTAAGTGACGAGGTTCACGGTCCGCTATGTCGCCCGATGCGCCTTTACTCACATTGTCTTCACGTCAAGGACCGTATGCTTCACGCCATGTCCACCACTCCTGACACCGACACTCAGCGCTCGGCCGCCGAGGTCAACGAGGAGATCCGGGCCCTCTGGTTCCGGGCGGGCGGGACGCTGAGCATGGAAGAGCGGCGCGAGTACCAGCGCCTCGTGCTGGAATGGGCCGAGGCCGCCCCGTCGTCGACTCGGGCGGCCTGACCCTCCGCATCCCGGCCGGGGCTCCCCGTCGAGGGGAGCCACCACCTCCGACCTCGGCACCGGCCTCCGGCGACTCGGCCCCGACTCCGGTCGCTGCGAACCGACTCCGGGCCGCTCAGCCCCAACTCTGCGAGTACTGCCGCCGATAGGCGTTGCGGTCCTGCTCGGTGCGGATGAAGCGGGTCGCCACCAGCGCGATGATGCTCCCCGCGATGACGAGCAGGCCTGGGCCGACGTTCTGCGGGTCCGTGAGCTCGCTGACGAACGTCTCCGCGGTCCCCGCCGCCGTACTGCCCACCGGCTCCACCGAGCCCGGGGC
>NZ_JBHWVI010000264.1:0-10682 GCF_042737005.1 Streptomyces sp. NPDC060027 | reverse complement strand
ACCCTCTCCCTCGCCGTACGCGACTCGACCACGATGCTCCGCCGCAACCTCCTGCACGCCCGCCGCTACCCCTCCCTCACCCTCAACCTGCTGCTGACGCCGATCGTCCTGCTGTTGCTGTTCGTCTACGTCTTCGGCGACGTGATGAGCGCGGGCATCGGCGGTGGCGGCGCCGATCGCTCCGAGTACATCGCGTATCTCGTCCCGGGCATCCTGCTGATGACCATCGGCGGCACCCTGGTCGGCACCGCGGTGTCCGTCTCCAACGACATGACCGAGGGCATCATCGCCCGCTTCCGCACCATGGCCATCCACCGCGGTTCGGTGCTCATCGGACACGTCGTCGGCAGCGTGCTGCAGTCGATCATGAGCGTGGTCCTCGTCGGCGCGGTCGGCGTCGCCATCGGCTTCCGCTCCACGGACGCCACGGTCCTGGAGTGGTTCGCGGCGTTCGGGTTGCTCACCCTGTTCGCCCTGGCGTTCACCTGGATCGCGGTCGGGATGGGCATGGTCAGCCCGAATGCCGAGGCGGCCAGCAACAACGCGCTGCCGCTGGTCTTCCTGCCGCTCATCTCCAGCGCCTTCGTCCCGGTCGACGCGATGCCGGGCTGGTTCCGGCCGATCGCCGAGTACCAGCCCTTCACCCCCGCCATCGAGACCCTGCGCGGACTCCTCCTCGGCACCGAGATCGGCAACAACGGCTGGATCACCATCGCCTGGTGCCTGGCCCTGGCGGCGCTCGGCTACCGCTGGTCGAAGGCGGTGTTCGACCGCGACCCGAAGTGACCGGGCGGACCGCCTCCCCCGGCTCGTCCCGCCCGAGGGCGGCGTACTCCGGCACCTCGTCGGGCGTACGCCGCCCCGTCGGCGTTCCCGGCCGCCCGCCGGGCCCGCGCCGCCGCGATCGTCGCCCGAGCGCACGCCGCACCCGCGGCCGAGCGCACCCGCACCCCGGGTCCCCCGTGGTGGACTGAGCTCCATGACCACGCAGACGGCCACGCCACGCGACCCGGAGTCACGAGGACTGCGACTGACCTTCGCGCTGCTGTCCCTGACCGTGGTCAGCGGACTCATCGACGCGGTGAGCTACCTCGGCCTCGGACACGTCTTCACAGCGAACATGACCGGCAACGTCGTGGTGCTCGGCTTCGCCGCGGCAGGGGCACCCGGCTTCTCCGTGTCGCACACCCTGACCTCGCTGTGCTGCTTCCTGGCGGGCGCGGTGGCCGGCGGGCGGATCGCGGTGCGGTTCGGCAAGGGCTCGCGCCGCGCGTGGGCCCGCGGCACGTTCGCCGCCGAGGCGGTCCTGATGGCCGCCTGCGCTGCGGCCGCCTTCGCGGCCCCGGACGCCACCGCCACCGCGTACACCCTGATCGCCGTCACGGCCTTCGCGATGGGCCTGCGCAACGCGACGGTCCGCAAGCTCGGCGTGGCCGATCTGACGACCACCGTCCTGACGATGACCCTGACGGGCCTGGCCGCCGACTCCCGCCTCGGCGGCGGCGCGAGCCACCACTCCCCGCGCCGCACCGCCTCCGTGTTCGCCATGCTGGCGGGCGCCCTGCTCGGCGCCTGGCTGGTCCTGCACCACGGCCTGGGCATCCCACTGCTGATCGCGGCACTGGTGGCGGCGGCCCTGGCGGTGACGGTCTCCGGCCGCGAGTGAGGGCCCCTGCCGGAAGCGCCTGACGCACCCGGCGGCGCCCCTTCGCGGCCGCGGAACGCCACCTACAACCGCTGAATGATCGTCCCCGTGGCCAGCCCTCCACCCGCGCACATCGTGATGAGCGCGAACTCCTTGTCCCTGCGCTCCAGTTCGTGCAGGGCCGTGGTGATGAGCCGGGCTCCCGTGGCGCCGACCGGGTGGCCCAGCGCGATGCCGCCCCCGTTCACGTTCACCTTCTCCAGGTCCTGTTCGAAGACCTGCGCCCAGCTCAGCACCACGGACGCGAAGGCCTCGTTGATCTCGACGAGGTCGATGTCCCTCAGGGACATCCCGGCCTTGCCGAGCACGGCACGGGTGGCGTCGATCGGGCCGTCCAGGTGGAAGTGCGGGTCCGAACCCACCAACGCCTGGGCCACGATCCGGGCCCGCGGGCGCAGCTTCAGCGCCCGCGCCATCCGCTTGGACGCCCACAGGATGGCGGCCGCGCCGTCGGAGATCTGGGAGGAGTTGCCGGCCGTGTGAACGGCCGTCGGCATCACGGGCTTCAGCTTCGCCAGCGCCTCCATGGACGTGTCGCGCAGCCCCTCGTCCCGGTCGACGAGCCGCCACATGCCCTGCCCGGCCCGCTGCTCGTCCTCGGTGGTGGGCACCTGCACGGCGAACGTCTCGCGCTTGAACCGCTCCTCGGACCAGGCGATGGCGGCCCGTTCCTGCGAGATGAGCCCGAGGGAGTCGACGTTCTCGCGGGTCAGACCGCGGTGGCGCGCGATGCGCTCGGCGGCCTCGAACTGGTTCGGCAGGTCCACGTTCCACTCGTCGGGGAACGGCTTGCCCGGACCGTGCTTGGACCCCGACCCCAGCGGCACCCGCGACATCGCCTCGATGCCGCAGCTGATCCCGACGTCGATGACACCCGCCGCGACCATGTTGGCGACCATGTGCGAGGCCTGCTGCGAGGAGCCGCACTGGCAGTCGACCGTCGTCGCCGCCGTCTCGTAGGGCAGCCCCATCGTCAGCCAGGCCGTACGCGCGGGGTTCATCGACTGCTCGCCGGCGTGGGTCACCGTGCCGCCGACGATCTGCTCGACGCAGTCGGCGTGAATGCCGGTGCGGCCGAGGAGTTCACGGTAGGTCTCGCCCAGGAGATAGGCGGGATGCAGATTGGCGAGCGCGCCACCGCGCTTGCCGATGGGGGTCCGTACGGCTTCGACGATCACGGGTTCCGCGGCCATGGGGGCTCGTCCTCTCCTCAGGCCTGCCCGGCGGCCAGGCCCTGCTGAACCGCGCAGCGCGGGGCGTCCCGGCCCACCCACCGCGCAGAACTAGAACGCGTACCAGTTCTGCGTGCAGTTTGCTGAGCGAACCCCCCGCGCCGCAAGGGTCCTGCAGCTCCCGAAGTCGTGATCTGCACGAATCCCGCACGCAATTGGTGGGCCCGCACCTCTTGCCACTTGTAGAACCCGTTACTACCTTCACGGCGATTCCACGTTCCTGATGGACCGTCAGAACTACCCGCGGGGACGGACCGTCACCACCGCAGGCACCACCGTAGGCGCGAGACCTGGAGTTGCCGATGCCCTGTCCAGCGCTGCCCGACGGGTTCGATTTCACCGACCCCGATGTACTGCACCACCGCGTGCCCCTCCCGGAGTTCGCCGAGCTGCGCCGGGCCGAACCGGTCCACTGGATCCCGCAACAGCCCGGTGTCGCGGGCTTCGAGGACGACGGCTACTGGGCCGTCACCCGGCACGCGGACGTCAAGTACGTCTCCACGCACCCCGAGCTCTTCTCCTCGTTCCTCAACACCGCCGTCATCCGCTTCAACGAGCACATCCAGCGAGAACAGATCGAGGTCCAGCGGCTCATCATGCTCAACATGGACCCGCCCGAGCACACCCGGGTCCGCCAGATCGTGCAGCGCGGCTTCACCCCGCGCGCCATCCGCTCGCTGGAGGACGCCCTGCGCGCCCGGGCCGGTTCGATCGTCGCGAACGCGCTCGCGCAGGCCGGCCCCGACGGGGCCTTCGACTTCGTCACCCAGGTCGCCTGCGAACTGCCCCTGCAGGCGATAGCCGAGCTCATCGGCGTCCCGCAGGAGGACCGCGTCAAGATCTTCGACTGGTCCAACAAGATGGTGGCGTACGACGATCCGGAGTACGCGATCACCGAGGAGATCGGCGCCGAGTCGGCCACCGAACTCATCTCGTACGCGATGAACATGGCCGCCGACCGCAAGCAGTGCCCCGCCAAGGACATCGTCAGCACGCTGGTGGCGGCGGAGGACGAGGGGAACCTCGCCTCCGACGAATTCGGCTTCTTCGTCCTGCTGTTGGCGGTCGCCGGCAACGAGACGACCCGCAACGCCATCACGCACGGGATGCACGCCCTGCTCACCCACCCCGACCAGTGGGACCTCTACAAGAGGGAGCGGCCGAAGACCACCGCCGAGGAGATCGTCCGCTGGGCGACCCCCGTCGTCGCCTTCCAGCGCACCGCGACCCAGGACACCGAACTGGGCGGACAGCGGATCAGGAAGGGCGACCGCGTCGGCATCTTCTACTCCTCCGCCAACAACGACCCCGAGGTGTTCGAGAGCCCCGAGGCCTTCGACATCACCCGTGACCCCAACCCGCACCTCGGCTTCGGCGGCGGAGGTCCGCACTTCTGCCTCGGCAAGTCCCTGGCCACCCTGGAGATCGACCTGATCTTCAACGCGATCGCCGACGCGATGCCGAACCTGCGGCTCGCCGGCGACCCGCGCCGGCTCCGCTCCGCCTGGCTGAACGGCGTCAAGGAGCTCCAGGTCAGTCACCTCTAGCGGGCACCGCGCGCTCGGGCCGACGGCCTCCCGGCACCGTCGGCCCGTCCCGCGGGAGGCAGGGGCATCCCCCGCGCCCGGCCCCTGCCTCCCCCGGATCAGCTCGGAGTACGGCTCGTCGCCGGGACCGGCTTCCTCGTGCCGACCTCGACCGGTTCCCTCGGTGCCCGGGGCCGCGGGCCCTGGAGGACGTGGGTCAGTCCGAAGCCGGCCGCGACCACGGCCGCGCCGCCGACGGCGTCCAGGACCCAGTGGTTGCCGGTCGCCACGATCGCGGAGACCGTGAAGAACGGGTGCAGCAGGCCCAGCGCCTTCATCCACCACTTGGGCGCCAGGATCGCGATGACGAGCCCGCACCACAGGGACCAGCCGAAGTGCAGCGAGGGCATCGCCGCGTACTGGTTGGTCAGCTCGGTCAGGGTGCCGTAGTCCGGCTTGGAGAAGTCCTGCACGCCGTGCACGGTGTCGATGACGCCGAGGCCCGGCATCAGGCGCGGCGGGGCGAGCGGGTAGAGCCAGAAGCCGACGAGGGCGAGCAGGGTGGCGAAGCAGAGGGCGGAGCGGGCCCAGCGGTAGTCGGAGGGGCGGCGGACGTAGAGCACGGCGAGGACGGTGAGCGGGACGCCGAAGTGGAACGACTCGTAGTAGAAGTCGAAGAAGTCCCGCAGGAAGGGGACCTTCACCACCGCGTGGTTGACCCCGTGCTCGATGTCGAGGCGCAGGAACCGCTCGACGGCGAGGATCTGGTCGCCGTGGTGCTCGGCGGCGGCCCGGCCGCCGGAGCTGGTGCCGCCCGTCGCGGCGAGCCTGACCTGCTGGTAGGCGGCGTAGCCGACACGGATCAGGAGCAGTTCGAGCAGCAGGTTCGGGCGGGCGAGGACCCGGCCGAGGAACGGGAGCAGCGGCACCCGCTTCCACCGGGCCGGGACGGGCTCCGCGTAGTCGGTGGGGATCGGCGCCCGGTAGAACTCGGAGGTGCGGGACAGGAACGGTACGACGGTGGCGGCGGCCAGCGCGGCGATCAGCACCACGTCGTCGCGCACCGGCAGGAGCGCCGGTGTGTCCGGCAGCATCACCCTGGCGGGCAGTGTCATGACGAGGATGACGGCGACCGGCCACATGGGGCGGTCCGAGGTCTTCCTGCCGACCCGGCCGACGAGCGCGAGCAGCACCCACAGCAGCTGGTGCTGCCAGGTGGTGGGCGAGACGGCGACGGCCACGCAGCCCGTGATCGCCACGGCGAGCAGCAGCTGCCCGTCGCGCGCGTAGCGCACCGCGCGACGGAGTCCGAGGACGGCGACGGCCACGCCGAGTGCCAGGAAGAGGCCGATCTCCAGCGGCCCGCTGAGGCCGAACCTCAACAGCGCGCCGTGCAGGGACTGGTTGGCGACGTCGTCGGCGTCCTTGCCGAGGCCGACGCCTCCCAGGTGGTGCACCCAGTAGGTGTTCGAGTCGTGGGGCATCGCGGCCCAGGCGAGCACGGTGAGGGCGGCGAAGGTGATCCCGGCGGAGGCGGCGGCACGGCGGCGGCCGGTGAACCAGAGCAGCGGCGCGAAGAGCAGCACGGTCGGCTGGAGGGCGGCCGCCAGGCCGATGAGGACCCCGCAGACGTACTCCCCGCGGACGGCGAAGCAGCCGAGCAGGACGAGCAGCACCGGGATGATGCTGGTCTGGCCGAGGTAGAGGGCGTTGCGCACCGGCAGCGACAGCATGAGCAGGCTCATGGCGACGGGGGCGGCGAGCAATGACGTACGGCGGCTCACGGGGGGCGGCAGGGCGCGCGCGGCGACCAGCCCGAGCGCGACGACCAGCAGCAGGGTGCCGAAGGTCCACCCATAGCCGAGGGCCTGTTCGGCCGACCGGGTGAGGGGTTTGAGGACGAGACCGCCGAACGGGGTACCGGTGAACCGTGTCGAGTCGTAGAGCGAGCCCTTCACGTGGAGCACGCCGTGCGGTCCGACCCAGGTCTCCAGGTCCGTCAGCCGCTCCGGCGTGGGCGTACTGAGGACGGCGGCGACCTGTCGTACGGCGAGTATCGCGGCGATCATCCACAGCCCGACACGGAGCGCGCGCACCCGTGTTCTCGCGGTCTCCGCCGCCCCCCTGAAGGCATTGCCCGCTCGTCCGCCGTGCTCCACGTCCGCCACGCCCCGTCGGCCCTCCCGACCCATTGGTTCCGGTGTGTTCCGTGCATCCCTTACGTCACTCCATATCAGGACCTTATGGGGCGTGTGCCGCTTCCGTCGAAAAGCGCAGGAAACCCCCATGTCAGCGGACGCCTGCCCTCTTTTCACCAGGAAGGCCACGGCTCCACCCGGAAGGTCACGGCACGCGAAGGCCTCGGTTCCCCTCCGGCCTGGCGACATAGATCACAGACGGTCCCGGGAAGGGGCACCCCCGGCCGCCGCGTCGCGCCTGCGTACGCCGCCTTTAGGTGCGCTGCGCGGTGGGTCGCGCACCGTACGTCATGCGGACGATCCGGCCTAAGGTCGCTTTTCGGTCCGCCTCCGGGTGGGCCTCCGGTCCGCCCCCGGGCGGACCCGTCCCTGTCCCCGGCGAAAGGAAGGCCCTTGCCGACCGCGACCCCGACAGTCCCCGCGGCACCCGTCCCGACCCGCGCCCGCCCGGCCTCCCCCGAGGTCACCGTGACCGACCCTGCACTGGTCAAGCGCGCCGTGAAGGCGGCAGCGCTCGGCAACGCGATGGAATGGTTCGACTTCGGTGTCTACAGCTACATCGCGGTGACCCTGGGCAAGGTCTTCTTCCCTTCCGGCAACCCGACCGCCCAGCTGCTCTCGACCTTCGGCGCCTTCGCCGCGGCCTTCCTCGTGCGCCCGCTCGGCGGCATGGTCTTCGGCCCGCTCGGCGACCGGATCGGCCGCCAGAAGGTCCTCGCGCTCACCATGATCATGATGGCGGCGGGCACCTTCGCGATCGGCCTGATCCCGTCGTACGCCACCATCGGCGTCGGCGCTCCGATCCTGCTGCTCGCGGCGCGTCTGGTGCAGGGCTTCTCCACCGGCGGCGAGTACGCGGGCGCCTCGACCTTCATCGCCGAGTACGCGCCCGACAAGAAGCGCGGCTTCTTCGGCAGCTGGCTGGAGTTCGGCACGCTCGCCGGCTACATCGGCGGCGCGGGTCTGGTGACCCTCATGACCGCCCTGCTGTCCACCGAGGACCTGCTGTCCTGGGGCTGGCGCGTGCCGTTCCTGATCGCGGGCCCGATGGGCATCATCGGCCTGTATCTGCGGATGCGTCTCGAGGAGACCCCGGCGTTCGCCGCGGAGATCGAGAAGTCCGAGGCCGACCGCCCGAAGGTGCCGCTGCGCGAGATGATCACCGGCCAGTGGCGCGCCCTGCTCCTGTGCGTGGGCCTGGTCCTGGTCTTCAACGTCACCGACTACATGCTGCTGTCCTACATGCCGAGCTACCTGACCAGTGAGCTCAAGTACGACGAGACGCACGGTCTGCTCGTGGTCCTCGGCGTGATGGCGCTGATGATGATCGTGCAGCCCTTCGCGGGAGCGCTGACCGACCGGATCGGCCGCCGCCCGGTGATCGCCGCCGGCTGCGTGGGCTTCCTCGCCCTGTCCGTCCCGGCGCTGCTGCTGATCCGCCAGGGCAGCCTGTTCGCGATCGCGCTCGGCATGGGCGCCCTCGGCCTGCTGCTGGTCTGCTTCACCGCCGCGATGCCCGCCGCGCTCCCGGCGCTCTTCCCGACCCGGGTCCGCTACGGCTCGCTCTCCATCGGCTTCAACATCTCGGTCTCGCTCTTCGGCGGCACGACCCCGCTGGTGGTCACGGCCCTCATCGGAGCGACCGGGAACATGATGATGCCCGCCTACTACATGATGGCCGCGGCCGTGATCGGCGGCGTCGCCGTGTGGTTCATGACGGAGTCTGCGGGCCGCCCGCTGCCGGGTTCCGCACCCGCGGTGGAGCCCGCCCGGCACTGACGCCGCCCCACCCGCGCCGTGCCCTTTCCCGCCCCGCCCTGGAACCGCGGCCTCCGTCGTGTCGTCCGAGTCCCTGTCCGACGGCACGACGGAAGGGCTACGAGGAGGTGCGCGCGGCTGCCGAACGGCTAACGAGGGCGGATGCGCGCGTGGACATCTGCGGGTCGTCCCGTCGGCGCTGCTGCTCACGGCGGTGGCGGTGGGGGCGTTCGTGCGGGGGCCCGCGGCCGCCGTCCGGTCCTGCCTCCCCCTCCGGTGCGGGTCCCGCCGCCGATCGGCCGAGACCGGGCCCCGGGCGCCCGAATCCGGCTGGCAGGCACCGGCGTCGGGGACTAGGTTCGTCCCGGAAGTACTTAGCGCATCTAACTAGGCATACGAAAGGCCCGGTTCATGAGCGAGTCACAGGTCTGGAACGACGTCGACGACCACTTCACCACCCTCCTGGCCCCCGCCGACGAGACCCTGGCCGCCGCGCTGCGCGACAGCGACGCGGCCGGACTGCCCCCCATCAACGTCGCGCCGAACCAGGGCAAGCTGCTCCAGCTGCTCGCCGAGATCCAGGGCGCCCGGCGCATCCTGGAGATCGGCACGCTCGGCGGCTACAGCACGATCTGGCTGGGCCGCGCCCTGCCCGCCGACGGGCAGCTGATCACCCTCGAGTACGACCCCCGGCACGCCGAGGTCGCGCGCGCCAACCTCGCCCGGGCCGGGCTCGACGAGATCACCGAGGTGCGGGTGGGGCCCGCCCTGGAGTCGCTGCCGAAGCTGGCGGACGAGAACCCGGAGCCGTTCGACTTCGTCTTCGTCGACGCGGACAAGGTGAACAACCCCCACTACATCGAGTGGGCGGTCCGGCTCACCCGGCCCGGCAGCGTGATCGTCCTCGACAACGTCGTCCGCGACGGAGCGGTCACCGACGGGACGAGCACCGACCCGAGCGTGCGGGGCACCCGGGCCGCACTCGAACTGATCGCCTCCCACCCGAAGTTGAACGGCACGGCGGTGCAGACGGTGGGCAGCAAGGGGTACGACGGGTTCGCGCTGGCACGCGTACTCGCCTGATCACCTCGTCCCGCCCGGCCGCCCGCCCGCACCGGCCCTCGGCCCTTCGGTCCCGGACCTTCGCACCGGTTCCGTGCCGGAGCCGGTCCTAGGCCTCGTGGTAGAAGCCCACGTTCACGGTGCGGGGGCCGGTGCGGTCGTGGATGACGAGTTCGCCGTAGCCGCCCGTCGGCAGCTTGGCCGTCCCGCCGTACGGAAGCGGCTGGGCCGCCAGCCCCGCAAGGATCAGCCGGACCTCGGAGGACGGCTCCGTGTGGGAGCCACGGAGCCAGGTCACCTGCCAGGAGCCGTCCGGGCCGCAGAGGAACTCCAGGTGGACCCGGGACACGAACAGCCAGTCGTCGGGGGTCGCGAGACGGCACACGGCCCGGTCCCGGCCCACCCGCAGCATGGCCCCGGGGTCGCTCGGCGCGTCGGCCATCAGCATCCCGGCCGTCGCGCCGGCGTCCGCCCCGGACACCGAGGCCATGGTGAGTTCGAGCACGCGCGCTCCTTCGTGAGGTGCTGGTCCAATGGTGCTGGCGCGAAACGTCGTTGCTCCGCCGCCGCCGCATGATAATTCGACCTTTCCCCTCGTGGTGCGACCTCCGGCACAATGGACCCATGACCGAGCGCAAGCCACCCGGCGTCAGCTTCGAGTCCTGGGTCGACCGGCAGATCCGCCAGGCGGAGGCCCGCGGCGAGTTCGCGGAACTCCCCGGCGCGGGCAAACCGCTGCCGGAGGTCACCGACACGCCGTACGACGAACTCTGGTGGATCAAGCGGAAGATGGTCCGTGAGGGGCTGTCGGTCCTGCCGCCCACCCTGGCCCTGCGCAAGGAGGCGGAGGACGCCCTCGTCGCGGCGTCCGCGGCCCCCTCGGAGCGGGCCGTGCGGCGGATCGTCGAGGACATCAACGCCAAGATCCGCGAGGTCATGTTCAGACCGCCGCCGGGACCTCCCCTCGGGCTCAAGCCCTACGACGTGGAGAAGATCGTGCGGGAGTGGCACGCGGCGCGGGCGGACCCGGCCCCCGAGGCCCGGCCCCCCGGGGAGCGGGCAGACGGCGGAGCCGCCTGAGGCCGCGGAGGACCGCGGGAACGCCGGACGGAATCCGGCGGATCCCGCGGCACGATGAACCGCGCGGCACCCAGGGACACGACGTTCCGCGCGAACGCCGGTGAGGCCGCGCCCCGGAACC
>NZ_JBHWVI010000263.1:0-10899 GCF_042737005.1 Streptomyces sp. NPDC060027 | reverse complement strand
GTCCCAGGACGGCGGCCACGGGGCCGTGTCCGCGCTCGCGGCACCGATCGCCACCCGCTGGACCGCCCGGCTCTGCCGTGGTCGTGGTGACCGCCCGGCCACCGAAGCGTCAAGCCGCCTGCACGCCGACTGCCGCGTCGATGTACGTCTTGACGGCGTCGGCGATGAAGTCGCGGCTGTCGGCGGGGTCGAGAGCCCGGGCCTGGAGGTGGTCGTACATCACGCTGTAGTGCTGCACGTCGGACGGCTTGTCCAGGTAGAGGCCGCTGGTGAACCGTTCCACATACACCACCGCGTCGGGGCTGTCGGCGAAGGCCAGGATGGAGAACTGCCCTGACAGGCCCGGATGGGCGCCCACCGTGTAGGGCAGGACCTGCACCGTGATGTGCGGCTCGCCACCGACCGCGATCAGGTGCTCCAATTGCTCCCGCATGGTCTCGGGACTGCCGATGCCGCGGCGCAGCGCCGATTCGTCCACGACGGCCCGCAGGCGCAGCGGGCAGGCCAGGTCGTAGATCCGGTGCTGACGGCGCAGCTGCACCTTGAGCCGCGTGGCGGCCTGTTCGGCAGTGGGCAGAGGGATCGTTTCCCCGATGACGGCCCGCGCGTAGGCGGGGGTCTGCAGCAGGCCGGGGATCACCGTGGGCTCGTAGGTACGGACGGCGGCGGCGTCCGTCTCCAGGCCGATGTAGACGCTGTCGGAGAGGTCGCCGTAGCGATGCCACCAGCCCCGCCGGCCGGATTCCCTGGCCATCTCCATCAGCGAGTCGATGACCTGCTGGTCCGTCACCGCGTAGATCGCGCACAGGTCGCGTACGTCGCGGGGGCTGATGGTGCGGTTGCCGTTCTCCAGATGGCTGATCTTGGGCTGGGAGACCATGAGCCGCTCGGCCACTTCTGTGCTCTTCAGCCCACTGGCCATCCGGAGCCGGCGCAGCTCGGCTCCAAGACGGCGCCTTCTGACGGTGGGATTGGTCTTCGCCGCCACGCGCGGTGTACCTCCGGTTCCAAGTCACTGTGCTGGACCGCAGATTGCCATGGGACAAGGACTGTTGATCACGTGCCATGCCGTCGTGATCACAGGCGGCCGATACGGACTCTTACGCGGGCAATTGCCTCAATTCAAGCAGCACGACGGCCCTGCTGAACGGTGAGGCAGGCACTCGCGCTCACGCACGTACGGTAAAGAAGGGGTGACGCCCGCGCAGCGGTGGCTGCTCGGCAGCGTCCTTGGACTCGAGCCCGCGGGCGGTGACCCCCGGGCCCCGGACGGGGCTTGTGTCATGACTGTGCGTCGCCTGGTGTCCGTACTCCGGCGGCCTGGGGTGGCGTGGGGCAGCCGGTCAGCTGTTCCCTCCGGGTGCGTTCCACGACGCGCGAGAGGCGGGTGATGGAGCCGGCTGCCGGGAGCAGGTCCGCGGCGCCTTCGACGAGGGGGCGGAGGATGTCGAGCAGTGGAGCGATGACCACCCGGAAGAAGGCGATGCCCAGAACGATCAAGCAGTACTTCGCGTCGCTTTCCGCGGGGCCCGGGCTCGGGTCGCCGAGCCACCGCAATGCGCGTCTCTCGGCGTCGAGCAGCATGAGCGCCACCGCAGCCGATCCGGCCAAATAGACGAGCATCCACCGGAGTTGACGGATTCCCGAGCGCAGCGCATGAGTCGCGCGCTCTGCTCGCTCGATCTGCTGCTGCGTGAAATGTTCTCTTCGCGCCATCGACCGTGCCACGGCTGCGGGTCGGCCCACCTCGGCGAACAGGTCGTGCATGCGGCTTCTATTGCTGGTGATCTCGACTGTGATCAGCAGGAGCACGACCGGCACGAGTCCGGCCACGGCTGCGGCATACGCCTCGCTCATCCTCATTGCCGCAGTGTCGAGGAGCCCGCCGGGAGGCGTGGATCCTTTGCCGGAAACGCACTCGGCCTGCCCGCGGGCAGGGGGTGCGGGTCTGACAGGTGTCGCTCGTGTCCGGCCGCCCGTTCGTGGCGGGCGGCCGGACACAGACGTCCTGCTAGAGCGGGCCGAGCCATGTGCAGGGCTCACCCGGTGGGCAGTTCCAGCCGGGCCCGTCCTGGCTGTTGCGGGCGGGAGGGTCCGAGACGTCGGAGCCGAAGGTGGACTTGGGCGGGGGCTCCTCCACCACGAAGCCTTCGAGTTCGGGGCCCTTCTCGGTCTCCTTGTAGGTGTAGCCGCGTACCGCCTTGAGGAAGGGCTGGTAGGTGTCCCAGCGGCGCTCTACCGTCCCCAGCACGGGGAGGTTGAGCTGGGTGCCCAGGTGCGCGGCGCGCGCTTTGAACGTGTCGTTCATGCCGCCGTCCTTTCCGGACCTTGCCGACGGCTGTCGGGGAACTGCACTGCCGTCGGCGTGCGGCCTCAATTGAAGAAGGCGCCGATCGCCTTCGCGGCCAGGGGCAGCAGCCAGGCGAAGTTCGCCTCGGCGCCGCCGGTGTTCTCGGTGCCCGCGCTCTGGTGGGCTGCGGGGGTGCGGTCGACCGCCGGCGCCTGGAAAGGCGTCCGCAGGACGGCCGAGGGGGCTGCTCGCGGAGAGAAGTCCTCGTTCATGTCCGTGTCCTTTCGTCCGGTGCCCGGGTGCTAGTCCGCGCCGGAGAGCCAGTGGTCCAGGACTCCCTTGGCGCCGTGGCCGATCAGCTTCCAGGGCACTTCCCAATTCGCTTCGGCGCCGGCTGCGGTGGTGTCGGCGTGGGCGGCGGGGGTGGGGCTCCGGTCGATGGCGGGCGCCTGGAAGGGCGTCCGCAGGGTGACGGACGGCGTGGTGTTCTGCGGGATCTCGCTGTTCATCCCGGTGTCCTCTCAGGGCCGTGCAGCGGGGGCGGGGGCAACCGGCCCCCGTCACCGCTGCCGCGACAGGTGGTGCGACGGCCCTCTAGAAGAGGACCTTCTTCGCGATGTTCCAGATGTCGCCCAGGCCGAAGTTGGCCTCGACGCCGTCGGTGCCGTCGCCCGAGCCCTTGGGGCCGATCGGGTCGCGGTCGATGGCGGGGGTCTGGAACGGCGTCCGCGGGGTGCCGGACGGAGCCGGCCTCTCCGCGCGCCGTGTGGACGGCTCATTCATCTTTCTCACCTTTCACCTGGTGACTGTCCGGCGGGCGGATTGCCGCCGGAGGTCCGGGCGCTCGCGCCGCGGGCGTTCTCAGAGCTCTCGCGAGCGCTGCGCGTAACACATCTGCCGGGCGGGTCCCCACAGTTCCGCGCAGCCCGAGCGGGCGGCCTGCACACCGGTGCCGTCGCGCCGCTCCTGCGGTTCCTGCACTTCCTGCCCGGGGTCGCGGCAGATGGGCGGTGCCTGCACGGGAAGTGAGGCGGGTGCGGGATGTGTGGTCCTGGCCATGGAGGGCTCCTCGGTGGGGGCGGCGGTCAGACGCCGCCGATGAACGTGTGGACCGGAGCGAGACTGACCGGCAGTTCGTCGCTGACGTCGAACGTGAACAGGTACGACACCGGTGCCCGCTGGTCGTTCTCCGGGTCGAAGAAGGTCATGACGACGTCCTGGCAGTCCGAACCGGGGCGGCAGAAGGGGCTCTTGGAGACGCTGACGGTGTTCAGCGAGTAGAAGTTGTTGCTGCTGCCGGGGACGTGCTCCGCGGAGAGGATGCCGTCCTGGATCTCGCTGCCGACCAGGAACGCGTTGGTGCCCGCCGCGTTCAGTGCCCGGTCGGCGGAACTCTGGCCGAGGTTGCGGAACTGCCAGTAGATCTTGTCGAGCAGGGCGCGCACGGACTTCCTGAGGTAGGCGCCCTTCTCGCCGGCGAACTCGTGGCGGACCTTCTCCTCGGCGGCGTCCTGCGCCACCTCGGAGGCGCCGACGTCCTTGCGTGCCTCCTTGACGCGCTTGTCGACCACCGCGGCGACCACGGCGTCGACCAGCAGCGTCTCGTTCCAGGTGAACAGTCCGCGGCTCTTGACCTCGACCACCGGGACGACCTGGCCCGAGTACAGCCGCACCGTGCGGCCGGTGAGGACGCCGGGGATCGACACCCGGGAGACGAAGTCGGGTTCGTCCTTGCCCTTGGCCTGGCCGAGGACGGCGTCGCGGAAGGTCCGGTAGACGTAGGAGACCGGCGGGTACGAGAGGGTCTCGAGGAGCTGGCCGAGCGCCCCGCTGTCGTCGAGCGCACTCTGGGCGGATTTGTGCACCATCTCCGGGGACGCCTTGGGGTCGGTGATGATGGGCCGGGTCCAGTCCATGCCCACCGGCATCTCCGCCTCCAGGGCGTAGAGCGGGGTGGCGTCCATATTGAGCGTCCAGGTCAGCTTGTCGCTGGCCCACGGGTTCTTGCTCAGGTAGGCGTGCAGTTGCCGGGGGTCGTAGATGTTCGGCTGGACCTCCTGCTCCGGCCGGCCTCCCTCGGCGGGGACGACGTTGTACGGCATCTGCTGGCGGAAGCTGTCCCGGCGGGCCTCGGTCTGGAAGTCGAAGCCGATGGTGCCGATCGCGTAGATCAGCTGCTGCCCGGGGGCCGCGGACGGGGCGGCGGTGCCGCTCCCGCTGGGGTGCCCGCCGGCACCTCCGCAGGTGCCGCCGCAGCCGGCGCACGACGGGCAGGCGCCCGTGTTCGCCGCGTAGGCGGCAGCGGGCGCCGCCGCAGCAGGGGGCACCGCGCAGGCCGCAGGGGGCGGAGCGGGGTGGGCGGCGGACTGCACACCGGGCTGCGTCGCTTCGGACGTGACCGGCCAGGCAGGGGGCGGCGGCGCGGGCCACGAGGGCGGGAGTGCGGGTACGGGCGGTGTCTGCGGTGCGGCGGGCCACGGGGGCGGCGGCGCGGGAACGGGCGCCTCGCCGGAAGCGGGGGCCTGCGCGGGCGCAACCTGTGCGGGGGCGGCCGGCGGCGGAGACGCCGGGGCCGCGGCGCCCGCGGGGGCCGGGGACGCGGCGGCGGGCATGGCCTCGGGCGGTTCGGGGGCCTGCGCGTGTACGGCGTTCGTGTCCATGTCGTTGGCTCTCTCTTTCGGTTCGGCGTGAGTCGTCCCAGGGCCTGCGGCGGACGGTCTTGTCCCGCCGCCGACCAGGGCGAAGGCGCCGGGGGCGTTCAGCCGGCCGCCGAGCAGCCGGCGGCACCGGGGCGCATCGTGCGGGTCGCAGGGCGGGCGGATCGCGGACTCGCGTACGGCGCGGCCCGCGGCGACGGGGTCGGCCGGGCGGCCCTGGGCCAGCTGCTGTGCCACCAGCAGTGCCACGACCCCGGTCACCGCCGGGGCGGCGAAGCTGCTTCCGGTCAGCGAGGCGAGCGAGCCGCCGGGTGCGGCGCCCTGGATGTGCTGTCCGGGTGCCAGCACGCTGTTGTCCCGGTACGCGGCGCCCCAGTTGTTGATGCCGAGCGGTGCTCCGGTGGCATCAGCGGCCCCCACCGCGAGTACGGACGGGGTGGCGGCGGGGGCCTGCAGGCAGTCGCATCCGTCGTTGCCGACGGCGGCGACCACCAGCACACCGTTCTCCTCGCACCGCCGCAGCGCCCGCGCCAGCATGCTGTCCGGTGCACCTTCGGGGGTACGTTCCCCGCCGCTGATGTTGATGACATGGGCTCCCGCCTCCACGGCCTGTTCCACGGCCCGTGCCAGGTCCAGCTGCGGCACACGTGTCACCCGGCCGTCCGGGGATTCACGGAACACCGGCAGCAGCAGGCCCGTGCAGCGCGGCACGAGTCCGGAGACCGGCGATCCGGGCTGTCCGAAGAGCAGGCTCGTGACGTGTGTGCCGTGCAGTGACATCGGGCCCGGGCCGGCCGGGTCGGACACCAGGGTCGGCAGTCGGGTGAGGGCCGATCCCGTGAAGCAGGGGTGTGCCCCGTCCACCGGGCCGTCGAGGACGGCCACGCGGACCTGGGGACTGCCGAGGAGTTCGTGTTCCCCGGCGATCCCGCGCACCACCGACCGGATGTCCATGCTGACCCTCCGCGCGCCGACTCCCGATGTGTTCCGGCGTGGTCCGGCAGCCGCCTACGACACGCCGGGCACGCAACGAGGTGTCCCACGGGTGCGTCCCGTCGCCGTTGCGCCGTGTGGCGCCGGGCGTGCACCACTCGCCCCGCAGGCGTTCGGAGAGCGTCTTCACAACGTTGCAGAAACGTTCCTTCATGCGGGCGTACGGCATCGGCTCCTCGTCGGCGCCGCATGCCCGATAACACTCGCGCCCGTCCGCGCGGTTGCAGTCGCATATGCCCTCGCGCAGAGTGAGAGGTGTGTCGCAAGGAGCATGTCTTGAAATCCTGCGTCCCTTCCAAGTCACCTGTGGAGGGCGGCGCGTTGCCATTTCCACCGGGGCGCAGCGGCTGCTGGCCTTCGTGGCCCTGCACCGCGAGGGAGCTCACCGGCGCCTGACCGCCGAGCAGTTGTGGCCCGACTGCACGTCCTGCCGGGCGGCCGCCAATCTGCGCTCGGCACTCTGCCAGGGCAGAAAGATCGGATCGGCCCCCGCCATCGACAGCGCCGACCGCAACCTCTCGCTCGCACCCTCTGTCTCCGTCGACTTCCACGGCGCATGGGACGGAGCCTGCCGCCTGGTGTCCGGCGACGGCGCGGGCCCCGACGGGGACCGTCTTGCGGCGGACCTCAGCCAGACCCTGCTCCCTGGCTGGGACGACGAATGGCTGCTCCTCGAACGCGAACGCTGGGACCAGCTGAGGCTGTACGCGCTGGAGGCACTCGCCCAGCGCTTCCAGAGCGAGGGCCGGCACCTGTCCGCGCTGCAGACCTCGCTCGCCGCCATCTCCATCGACCCGTTCCGCGAGACGCCGCACCGCATTGCCGTCGAGGTGCACCTGGCCGAGGGCAACGTGGCGTGCGCGGTCAAGCGGTACAAGGACTACCGGCGTTTGCTGCAGATGGAGTTGAAGGTCGCCCCCTCCCCCCGGCTGACTCGCCTCGTCCGTGACCTGACGCGGACGTAGGCGGGTGCGGTGGGCGAGCCGGGGATACGGGGGTCGCGCTGCTCCGCAGCCGCTGCGCCCCTGCCGGGCGAACCGGCCGAAAGGGTACGGGAGGTGGGTGAGGGCGGTCGCCTGCACGGTGAAGGGGGTTGCCGGCCCTCGCACCCCGGCCCTCCGGCACCTGGCACCTGGCCGGGATAGGGAACGGGAACGGGATCCGTCGGCGGATGACCGAGGACGGATGCGGCGCACCGGGCACGGTGTGATCGCGGCGGCGCGAGTGCCCCCGTGCGCGCCACGGGTTCCGTCCGGCCGCCCGTCGGGGCCGCACCCGGCTGCAGAAGATCTACTGGAACGCCGACGGCACCCCCGCCTTCGGCGACGGGAGGGGTCTCCCCCGCCGCCCGGCCCGGATACCCAACTGCCGTCTCCGCAGCGGCCTATGCGCCTGATCCGGGCGGAGTGACTGATGTACCTGGTCCGGGCGAAGTGACCGTTCGCTTCACCGGCCGGGACCCCGCCGAGAGCCTGAGGTGCGGTGCGGTGGATGCGGCGAACTCGCTCCACGCGCGGGTCAGACGAGAGCGCCGAGGGCGGGGTAGTCGGTGTAGCCGGTGGAACCGCCGGTGTACATCGCGTACTTGGCGCGGACGGCGTTGACGGGTGCGCCGGTGCGCATCCGTGCGGCGAGGTCGGGGTTGGCGAGGAAGGGGCGGCCCAGTGCGATGAGGTCGGCGCCGGCCGCCAGGAGGTGTTCGGCGGCCTCTTTGCCTCCGTCGACGGGGATCTCGGCGGGCAGGACCGGGTTGGCGATGAGGGTGCCGGGCCAGGTCTCACGCAGGCGGGTGAAGAGCGGCTGGGCGGGGTCGGCGTAGGCGATGTGGAGGTAGGCGAGGTTCTTGCCGGCGATGGCTTCCAGCAGGGTGGGGTAGAGGTCGTCGGCGTCGCTGTCGGTGATGCCGTTGACGGTGTTGCCGGGCGAGATGCGCAGGCCGGTGCGGTCGGCGCCGATCGCGACGGCGACGGCGACGGCGTCGACGACTTCGATGGTGAAGCGGATGCGGCCTTCGATGCCGCCGCCGTAGGCGTCGGTGCGCCGGTTGGTGTTGGGGGCCAGGAACTGGTGCAGCAGGTAGCCGTTGGCGCTGTGGACCTCGACCCTCCGGTCGCACCGGCGGCACCTCGAGGAGACGTGCCTGAAGGTTCCGAGGGTCGAGGAGGAGGTGCCGGGAACGGTTCCTGACGGCGCGTGAGGCCGGGGCGGCGGGCTACGAGGCCGGTCATTGCGCGGTCGGTCACGGCTTCGGAGCGGGCAGGGGTGAATCCCCCGGTCCCAGGGGTGCGTTGGGTGATGTGCAGGCCGACGCCCGGGGCGGGGCGGGCGGCGCCGCAGCGGTTCGCTGGTCCGCCACCGGCCCGCCCGTGCGCCGCGGGATCCGGCCGTGCCGCCCGATGGGCCGGGCGGCACGGCGTCCGGCGATGCGGTCAGGCGGCGCGGCAGAGGACCGCCGGGCCGGCCGGTGCCGCGGTCTGGGTCACGGTCGCGGGTACGGGTCGGGTGGCGTGGCCGGTGGCTGCGGTCTGCGAGCGGTTGCGTGCGAAGACGACGAGGCGCAGGACCGCGAACCGCGCGAGACCGGCGAGTGCGGAGGCGGACAGGTAGACGATCTGCTCGAGCATCGCGCCGGGTGCCGCCACCAGGTACTGCAGGGCAAGCATCGCCGTGCACGTCAGCGCGAACGCCGCGGCGGCGGAGCCGGCCGACTGTGCGTGCTGGCGCCAGGTCGCCCGTACGCCCGCGCCGAAGGAGAAGCGGGCGTGCAGCTCGGTGGCCAGGAGTGTGGAGACCGTGCTGATCAGGGCGTTGGCCAGGCCCCAGGGAATCCGTGTGGCGAGGGCCGCCACGGCGAGGCTGGAGGCGAGCCCCACCGCTCCGCCGCAGAACACGAAGCGGGCGAAGGCGGTGAGAGCGCCGGGCGCCGTCCGCTGCCGGTTCTTTACTGCCGCCATGATCCGACCCCCCTTGGCCGCTCGCTTGCGAAACCCGTACCTCTCGGCCTCCGAGGCCTTCAGTCCGCTGTTTCCGATGACGGAAACGCTACGTTGCCTTCACTTTTCTGACAACTGATTTATTGCGCGCTCGATATATCAGTGCAGGTAGAGGCCGACTAATCGTTGCAATAAGCTTGAGCTAATGCAACAGATTCCCTCCCGGTCGTTGCAATGCTTTGAAGGTGAACGCTCTTGGCGGGGACACCGCCCGCCCCCATGCGCACCAGCGGCACACCCCTGCGGCGCCCGCGTGACGGCACCGGCATGGCGGCCGGTATCAAGAACGACCTGCGAGGCCGACACCCGTTTCAACACGCACGACAACGACTTCACGAACAAGCCGACCGCGAGTTGCTCGAACAAATACGGCATCCCCAGCGTCGGTAGTCATGAAGCCGGACACGTCTTCGGGCTGAAGGACATCACCGGGGCAGACGCTCCAGAGGAGGCAGATCGATGAAAGCCGTACTCCCGTCCCGCAGAGGACCCGTGGGGATGCTCCTGGCGGCGGCCGTCCTCGCGGTGTCCGTCGCCTGCACACCGTCGAGCGACGACGGCACGTCCGCGTCGTCCTGCGTGTTCCTGGTCGACTACCAGAACCACGAGTACTCGGACGTGGCCAACGTCGATTTCACCGTCGGGGACAAGCTCGGTCCCGCCACCCTTCCGTCCTGCAACGACACACCCGATGACGATGACGACGCCCAGCCGCCCTCCCCTACGACCGCCTACGCGGTCAAGGGAGTTGACCCCAGCATCGCCATCGCGGTGGGAGACACGCCCAGTGACACCCGGTTGGTCGCCGTCCACTCCGGCAACAAGATTCCGCCCGAGGTCAAAGAACTGATCCGAGGTTCCTGACGCTGACGCGGGGCCCCGCAGCACAGAACGGGTTCCTTGCAGGCCGCGGCGCGCCTTCCATTGTTTGGTGGTGCGGCGTCGCGGCGCTGTGGTTCGGCGACTCTGTGGTTCGGCGGCGCTGTGGTGTGCCTACGCCGGGTGTCCGCCGACGGCCCGCCGGTAGGCCACGTGCCCGCCCAGCGCGCCGCTCACCGCGACTGCCGTCAGACCGCCCAGTGACCACAGCCTGCCCCTCGTCGAGCGACCGCGCAGCCGTGCGGCCAGGGATGCGGTGTAGAAGGCCACCGCGGCCACGTTCGTGACCGCATGGGCCAGTCCGACCCGGGCCTGCTCGGGTGGCAGGTCCGCCCAGTCGGCCCAGCCGGCGAGCGCTGCCGGGGCGATTCCGGCCAGTCCGACGGCCGTGAGGATCGTGGGCGCACGCCGGTCGGCCGGCACGATGTCCAGTACGGCGGCCGACAGCCAGCAGCCGATCGGTACCTGTACCAGAACGGGGTGCACGGGGTGCCCCAGCGGCCTGCCCCGCAGCAGATCGCGTGCGTCGCCCAGGGGAAGGGATCGGATCCCTCGCTGGAGACCCCGGATCGCCGGATCCGCCGCCGTCGACCGTTCGATGCGGGCCAGAGCCGTCAGCCACGCGGTCGACGGCGTGTCCGGTCCTGAGGGGCTTCCGGGCTTCCCGGAGGTGCCGGGGACGTGTGAGTTCATGAAGAACGCGTACCCAGCATCACGCCGCCGTCCCGCTGCGGTCCCCACTGCACCCGAACGGCCTGTCGTCCGACGGGGGCTCCGGTGATGACATCGCCGGAGCACTGTCTCCGGGCTGCTGTCGCCAGGCTGCTGTCGCCGGGCCGGCAGCGCCCTCACCCGGCCGGCGGCCACGTGCGGCCGGCGGGGGAATCCTGCCGGCGGCGTCCCATCACTGGCGGGTCAGGTGCCCGCCGTGCGCTGGTCCAGTACCGGCGCGGTGTTCTTCATTGATGCGTCGGGCTTCTTCGAGCTGGTCCTCGAGGATGACGATGCGGCAGGCGGCCTCGACGGGGGTGCCCTGGTCGACGAGTTCGCGGGCGCGGGCGGCGATGCGCAGCTGGTAGCGGGAGTA
>NZ_JBHWVI010000262.1:0-11018 GCF_042737005.1 Streptomyces sp. NPDC060027 | reverse complement strand
GCTCCACCCTCGTCCTGAGCGGCCCCGCCGAGCAGGACGGGCGCCGGGGCCGGTTGTTCCCCGACTCCGCCTTCGACCCGGTGGCGGCCGAGTACCGCCGCCGCGCCGAGACGGTGGCGTCGTTGCCGCTGCCCGGGCACGCCGTGCGGCCCCGCGAGTCGGCGGGTTCCTTCGACCACCGCTTCGACGCCCTCGCCCGCGCGGACGTCCCCTCGGACGGCACCTGGCACACCGTCACCATCGGCGAGATCCCGGTCGGACTGCGCACCGAGTACCTGTGCGTGCCGTCCGTGGAGCAGACCGTGTACGCGACGCTGGCGCTCGCCAACGCCACCGACCAGGCCCTGCTGGCCGGACCGGTGGAGGTCACCGCCGACGACGAGTTCCTGCTGACCGCCGCACTGCCCACGCTCGCCCCGGGCGGTGAGTGCCG
The DNA here is from genome assembly GCF_042737005.1 of Streptomyces sp. NPDC060027. Classification (NCBI taxonomy): domain Bacteria; kingdom Bacillati; phylum Actinomycetota; class Actinomycetes; order Kitasatosporales; family Streptomycetaceae; genus Streptomyces; species Streptomyces sp. NPDC060027. The sequence continues at coordinate 10,585 of NZ_JBHWVI010000262.1, read as the reverse complement.
GGTGGGGCTCGGCCCGGCCGAGGGCATCCGGGTCACCCGTCGTACGAACCTGCACGAGTCGACCTCGGGGCTGCGCAACACCACCACCGTGCTCGACCACCGCGTCCACGTGGAGCTGGCCAGCCGGCTCGCCGGACCGGCCACCGTCGAGGTCCTCGAACGGGTTCCGGTCGCCTCCGACACGGACGTCCGGATCGAGGAACGGGCCGACTGGACCACGCCCCCGGACGACGCGGAAGGGGAACACCATGCCGCTGGGACACGCGTCTGGCGCGTGGACCTGCCCGCCGGCGCCACCACCGCCCTCGACGGCGGCTACGAGATCCGTATCCCGTCCGCCAAGGCCCTGGCCGGCGGCAACCGCAGGAGCTGACGCACCCCATGTCCACGGCACCGGAGCCGATCCCCCTCCCCGTCACCGCCGTCACCTGCCTGGAGGACCGCGCCCACGTCGAGCGCACCGCCGTGCTCGACCTCGGGGCCGGAGTCCAGCGGCTGCGTCTGGGGCCCGTCAGCGCGCTGGCCGTCGACCGTACGCTGCACGCCGAGCTGACAGCCGAGCACCCGGCGACCGTCCTCGACGTGCGGATCGTCCGCGGCTGGACGCCGCGCGGGCCCCGGCCCGGCGACCACGACTCCGCCCTGCGCCACCGCGTGCACACCCTCGAAGAGGACCTGGTCGCCCTGAGGCGGAAGCGCGACCGACTCCGGGCCCGCCTCGACACACTCGGCCGTCTCGCCGCCGATCTGCTGCGGGAGGTCGGCGAAGGCGCCGGCTCGGGAGAGCTCGACGGGCCCCGCTGGACCAGGGAACTGGACCGTGTGGACGATGAGCGCGGCTCCTACGGCGAGCAACTGCGCGCCGTGGAAGCCCGTCTGGACTCCCTCAGCACCGAACTCGCCACAGTCCAAGGGGCCTTGACCCTGGCCGAGGAGGAGCCCGCAGAGCTGACCGGCCACATCGAACTGACCGTGGAGGCCGCGGCCGCCGGGCCCGCAGGACTGCGTCTGAGCCATCTCACCGCGTGTGCGCTGTGGCGGCCCGCCTACCGCGCCGTCCTCGACGGGGAACGCCTCACGCTGGAGACCGAGGCGACGGTCTGGCAGCGCACCGGCGAGGACTGGTCGGACGTACGGTTGACGCTGTCGACGGCGCGCTCGGCACTGGCCACCGATCCCCCCCGGCTGAGCGAGGACCGGCTCAGGCTCCAGGACCGCTCCTCCCAAGAGCGCCGGACCGTCGATGTCGAGCTGCGCGAGGAGGAGATCGCAGACCTGGGCCCGACCCCCGTGCTCGGCCTGCCGGGAGTGGACGACGGCGGCGAGGTACGGGTACTGCACTCCCCCACAGCGGTCACGGTGCCCTCGGACGGCCGCGCCCACCGCGTGCCGCTCTCCGCCTTCACCACGACCGCGAGCAGTGAGTACGCCTGCGCACCCGAGCTGTCCCCGCTGGTGACGCAAGTGGTGCGATGCGACAACCTGTCCGGCCACGCCCTGCTCGCCGGCCCCGTCGACCTCGTCCTCGGCAGCCGGTTCAGCGGCCGCGGCACCCTGGACTTCACCGCCCCCGGCGCCCCCGTCGAACTCGGCTACGGCAGCCGCGACGACCACCGGGTCACCCGGCACACCGACGAGACCCGCGACACCTCCACGATCACACAGCGCACCGTGCTCACCCGCACCGTCCGCCTCCACCTGTCCCGGTTCTCCACCCCCGACGAACACGGCGATCGCGTGATCGTCCTCCGCGAACGGATCCCGGTCTCCGAGATCTCGGCGGTGCAGACACGCCTGCGCGAAGAAGACTGCTCCCCCGCCCCCGACGCCCTCGACGCCGACGGCATCGTCCGCTGGAACCTCACTGTCCCACCCGGCGGCCGGCGCACGGTCACCCTGGTCTACGAACTGACGGCGAACGCCAAGGTCACCGGGCTCTGAACCCTGGCGGTGATTCCTCGACGGCGTTCCGCCCGGAGTCACCGCCACTCCTCAGCGGTGACGAGCGATGCATTCCTGTCGCAGCGGGTAGAGGACACAGCACCGCACGATGCGATGGGCACTGAAACACCACGCCCGGAGGGAACCGTACGGAGAGTGACAGGCGGGGAGTGACAGGCGGGGTGTCACCGTGCGGGCCTTGACGATCGCCGCGTCCACGTAGTTGACATTCCAGGGGGTCACGTGAGCACTGCCTGTGTGGGAAACGTCCTCGTCGTCATTCTCCCCGCAAGGCTCACCACAGCGGTCCCGTCGGACGACTGGCTACCCGGCCCCCTTCCCGTTCAGTACGACGGTCTCTGCGCGCATCTTCACATGAGGAGCTCCCACTTCCTGCCCGCTGTTTCCAGGTTGCTCTATGGCACATCGGCGGCACCACGCCGCTGGCATCGCCTCGCACCTCGGAGCGCGTCCGACGCGCCCTTGCTCGCGGTGGAGCTGCAGCTCGCCGATACCGGGGGCGATGAGCGAAGCGCTCACGTGATCCTGCATCTTCGGATCGATGACACCGAGGTTCTCGATGTCGTCCGGTATTTCGCCGGGCGGCCCAAGGCTCCGCAGTGGGAGCTGCCCGGAGCCGACCTGTTCGGTCCCTCTGTCACCATCACCTGGCCGGGGCACGCCTCCTTCCCGTTCGTCCACCTGAAGACGTGGGAGGCTCCCTACACGCTCGCCCTTGTCACACCACAGCACGCGCCGCTGCCGAACGTGTATCCGTCGGAGGCCGGCGTTCCCTGGGATCCCGCAGACCAGTGGCTGTTCACTCTTGCCTCTCGGACGGCGCTGGTGGACTACCCGCCACATCCCGAGAGTCACCAGCAGCTCATGGCACACGCGATGAACCACTCCGCGTCCTGGAGGAACCTGATCCTCAATCAGGGGGCCGCATTTGTCGGCCTGCGCACCGGGAACTCGTTTCATTCCGTCTGCGAGCTCTACGTAAGAGGCCTCTATCTGGACACACTTCTGTTCGGGATCCTCCAGAACGACCGGCTGGAAAGGATGGCCCGCAAGGTGTCGGACTCCTTGAGTTCCCGGAATCTTGCCGTACAACTCGGGGCGCTCGAAAGCGACCTGGCGGTGTTCCGCGGCACCCACTGGAAGCAGGAGATATCCTCCGACAGCCGGACCAACAGCATTCTCCAGACCTTCCAGCAGCAGCACAGGATGACCACACGTTACGAGCAGGCCGTCACGGAAATCAGTGAACTCAACCGGCTTGTCCAGACGCAGGAGAGTCGACAGATCGGAGCCGCCCTCGGGATCCTCACCATTTTGGGGCTACCTCTGGGGACGGCCTTCAGCATCCTCGACGTACTCGAACTGCACTCACTGCGAAGCCTGATGTTCGCCCTGGCCAGCACGGCTCTCTTGTCCGGGCTCATGCTCCTCACCCCGTACGGACGCACCGCGCTCCGCTCACTGCGAGCGATCCTGCCCAACAACAGGCATCGCCTGTGAGCCTCCAGGCCCGGCCGTCGGTCGATCCGCCGGGCCTCACCCCGTCCTGGGTCTCACATCGTCCTGGGCCGCGCGGAGGCAGAGCGCGTGCATAGGATCGCCGGCATGACGCTGCGACCTGTCCTGGTGAACATCAAGGCACTTGACGACTCGGCGGTCGGCCGCTTCTGGGCAGAGGCACTCCGCTGGCAGGTCTCCAGCTCGGAACCCGGCGCGACCGCGGCCAAACCCGTCGGCTTCGATTGGCTGGACCCCGTCGGCGTCTGTGTCGACGTCATCGCCGTCCCGGAACCCAAGACGCCGACGAAGAACCGTGTGCACCTCGATCTCGCCACCACCTCCGCGGCCCATCAGGCGGAGTTGGTCGCGCGCCTCCAGGTTCTCGGTGCGACCCCCGCCGACGTGGGCCAGGGCGATGTGCCGTGGACGGTCCTCGCCGACCCGGAGGGCAACGAGTTCTGCGTGCTGGAGCCCCGGGAGGTCTACCGGGACACGGGGCCGATCGCGCGGGTGGTGGTCGACTGCGTGGATCCGCGGGCCATGGCCGCGTTCTGGGACGAGGCGATGGACTGGACCCTGCACGAGGCGACAGACGATCAAGCGGTGTGGCGCTCCGCCAAGGGTGTCGGCCCGTATCTGGAGTTCCACCGCACCGGCGCGAAGACCGTGCCGGACCGCGTCCATCTCGACCTGGTGCCGGACCCCGGTGACGACAAGGCGGCGGAGGTGGCCCGCCTTCGAGCCCTCGGCGCCACCGACCTCGACGTCGGCCAGGGCGACGTCCCGTGGACGTGTCTGGCCGACCCGGAGGGCCACGAGTTCTGCGTCCTCGCCCGGTCCTGACGCGGAGCGGAACGGTTACGGTCATGTCCGCGTGTGCGCGTAGTGCGCTGCGGTCATGGGGTGGTCATCAACTCCTCGGCGCTGTTTGGTCGTTAGCTACGGATGGGGCTTCTCGGTGTGGTCGGTCAAGGCAGGATCTCGACGTACCCGTCGGTTCCGTGCACGCGGATCCGCTGCCCGTCCCGGATCAGCCGGGTGGCCTGATCGACTCCCACGACGGCCGGCAGGCCGTACTCCCGGGCGATCACCGCGCCATGGGTCATCAGGCCGCCCACCTCCGTCACCAGGCCCGCGACCGCGACGAACAGCGGCGACCAGCTGGGGTCCGTGAAGGTCGTGACCAGGATGTCGCCCGCCTCGAGATCGGCCTCCGCCATGTCGAGGATGACGCGGGCCCGTCCCTCTACGGTCCCGGCGGAAACCGGCAGGCCGATCAGGGCACCGGCCGGAACGTCGTCGCGCCGGTACGCCCCGGTGACGGCCTCACCATCCGATGTGAGCACCCGGGGCAGGGTGAGCGCGTGGTACGACCGGAACGCTTCCTTGCGCTGCTGGACGAGCTGGTCATCCACCTGGTGCGAGCGCACGACGTCGTGGAGTTCCTGGAACGTCAGGTAGAAGGCGTCGTCCTTCTCCCGAAGCACGCCTGCCTTCACAAGGCGCTCGGCCTCGTCCATCAGGGCCTGCTTGTAGACGAAGTAGCGGCTGACGATGCCGTACTTCGGGTACTCGCGGTATCCGATGAAGGTACGGACCCGGTCGATCATCCGCTTGGTCTCGTCGGCTTTCCGGTCCCCGTCCGGCAGGGCCCGCAAGCGTGACAGCACCTCCTGCTCCTTCATCCGCGCCTTCCGCCGCCCTCGCTCGAAGCGTCGCTCTGCGGCGCCCGGCTCGAAGTTCCTGACGTTGTCGAGGATCACGGGCACGAGCGTGGTGGGGCGCTCGCGCCACCGTGGCCGCGTGATGTCGATCTCGCCGACGCAGCGCATGCCGTACCGGTCGAGGTAGGCCTCGATGGCGTCGCGCGCTTCGGTCCCGCCCGCGAGCTTCGCCAGCTCGTCCAAGAAGCCCTCGTCCTCGACGCCCTGCAGGAACGCCACCACTTCGGACTGCGGGCGGATCACGTCCGCGACATCGAGCAGCGCCAGTCCCATCTCGGACGTGACGTTGTCGGGGGCGGACAGCGTGAGCGTGTCAGCGGCGTTCTTCTCGCCCAGCCCCTCCTGCAGGGTGTCGTTGAGCCACCACGTGGCCTCCATCCCCGCCATGATCGCCTGCATGCTCAGCGGATCACCGAGGACTCGCTTGTGCTCGTCGAACGCCTCCAGCAGGAAGTCGAACAGGGCCGGTCCGGTCTTCGTCCGGATGTCTCGCTCCAGGGCGGTGACGGACGTCCGGCTGCGTTCGATCAGCTCGGTGACGATGGCCGGATCGGTCTCGATCGGGACGGGCGCGCCACTGGCCGACGGTCCACCGGGACGCGCGTCCGGGAGCGACGGAACGAAATCGTCACGGTCGAGGACGGTCTCCAGAGCGTCCCTGACCAGCGGATCGCCTCTCCCCATGACGTCCAGGAGGCCGGCGCGGCTCGCGGGTGAGGCCAGGCGCCGGGTGACATCGACGAACAGCCTGCCGGCGGCCTCGTGCATCGGGACCATGGCCGTCAGCTGCCACATGGAGAACCCCAGGGGCCTCATCGGGTCGGTCATCATCTGCTGATGCCCCACGGAGACGTAGACGTGATTCTCCTGGTCGCCGGCCTCGGGGATGGGGAACAGCGTCGTGATCGGCCGGCTCTGAACGATCTGGAAGCCGTCATCGACCAGACACCATTCGATGTCCTGCGGGCGGCCGAAGTGCGCTTCGATCCGCCGACCGAGCTGCACGAGCCGCACGACCTGCGCATCCGTCAGCGCCGGTTGCCTCTGCTGCCGCGCGTCGACCGCCACTTCCCGCGTACCGCCGGTCGGCAGGGCGTGAACGGCGCGCTGTTTGGCGGCGATCGTCTTGTCGACGACTTCGCCGTCTCGCACCTTGAAGACGTCCGGGTTCACCAGACCGGAGACCAGTGCCTCGCCGAGGCCGAAGCCGGCGTCCACGGTGGCGACCTTCCGGTTGCCCGTGACGGGGTCGGCCGTGAACAGGATGCCGGAGGCCTGAGGCAGGACCATCAGCTGGACGACCACTGCCATGTGGACCGTACGGTGGTCGATGCCGTTCCGCCGGCGGTAGGTCACGGCCCGCTCGGTGAACAGCGAGGCCCAGCACCGGCTGACGTGTTGGAGGATCGCCGTCGGCCCCACCACGTTCAGGTACGTGTCCTGCTGGCCGGCGAAGGAGGCCGTCGGCAGGTCCTCCGCCGTCGCGCTGGATCGGACGGCGCACGCGGCTCGCTCGCCGAACTGGGCGAGCGCGCTGGTGACCGCCGCCGCGAGATCGCCCGGGACGGCAATCCCTTCGATGGTCCGACGAATCCGCGCGCTGAGCGTGCGGACCGCCTCCCGGTCGTCCGGGGTCAGGCGCGACAACTGGTCGAGCAGATCGTCGATCGACGGCGCTTCCGCCATGATCCGCCGGAAGGCGTCCGTCGTCACGCAGAAGCCACCCGGCACACGGACGCCTTCGATCCGCGACAGCGCGCCCAGGTGCGCACCCTTGCCGCCGACGACCGCGACCTGCGTCTCGTCAACCTCTTGAAGGTCCAACACGTACTGCTCGATCATCGCGACACCTCCGAGGCAGCCGTGTTCCGTTGCATTGCGGTGGCCGACCGAATCACCGGCGCCTCCAGCTCTGTCGAACCTCTTGTCGAGCGTGTACTCATCCCCGATTGCCTTCCCTCTGACGAGTCGGCGGGGCGCTCCGCCCAGTGGGGCGGCGCGCACCCCCGCACCTCCGCGCCGAGCACCCGCACTGCCGATCCCACCACTGGTTCGACGTCACCGCGTCCCCCGTTCGTCGACAACACCCGCACGTCGTGCCCCCGTTTCCGCAGCTTGTGGCCTCGGCCGACGATTCTGCGCCGAGACCCGGGCCTTGCGGCAAGCCCCCCAGCGCGCTATAACTTGAGAGCGGCAAGGAGAGAGCTCTCCTTGCCTTTGCCTTTTGCCGTCCCATGGAACTGACCAGCTTCTCGCGAAGCGGTGGCGCACCGCGTGCGGGTCCGTCGGTGGAACAGGCGCGTGAGCGACACGACGCACGCGGACCGGTCGGGCCCATGCGGCCAGAGGCGGCGTCACCAGCCGCCCCCCCTGCAAAGGATGGTTGGGTGTACGAAATAGACAGCGACATGGTGAGTGACCCCCACCATGGAGCGGTGCCCCCTACGGCCATCATCGCGGCATGGGAGGTTGATGAGTGCGGGAATCTCACCGGCACCTATCAGGCGAATCCGAACTACGACCCACGGACGTGACGAGTGCCGTCATCCAGTGGCCGCACAGGGACTCCATCCGCCGGTAGGTGATCAGGCAGCAGGCAAGTTCGAGGAACGCTCCGTGAACGTCCGCCCTGCGTTCCCATCGGATGCGCGGGACGTCGGAAGCCGTGCGGCCGGGCGGGATCCGGCGTCGGTGAACCCGCACGGTGCCCTGGTCGGCAGGGCACCGCCAGGGCACCGGATACGCAGCAGGCGCACCGTCATTCGATGAGGGCCGCCTCGAAGGAACCCCCGAGGTACCGGTCCCGGCTGTCGCGCCGTTGCAGCTTGCCGGTCGTCGTGAGCGGCAGCGTCCCCGGCTTGAGAAGGACGACGTCGTGTACCTGAATGCGGTGTCCCGCATGGACAGCGCGCCTGATCTCCCGCTTGATCTCCTGGGCGGTCACTTGATCACCAATCTCGCCCCCGGCCGCCGTCGTCTCGGCGAGGACGATGAGCCGTTCGTGTGCGCCGTCATCGACCGACACGGCGCAGGTACCGAACTCGCGGACTGCCGGGTGGCTGGCCTCGACGGTGGCCTCGATGTCCTGCGGGTAGTGGTTGGCGCCGGCGATGATGATGACATCCTTGGCCCGGCCGGTGATGAACAGCTCCCCGTTCTGCACAAATCCGAGGTCACCAGTACGGAGGAACCGCTTCCCCGGCTGGTCGGGAAGGGACCCCATGAAGGTCTCGGCGGTCTCCTTGGGAGCGTTCAGATACCCCGTCGCGACGCTCGGGCCGCATACGAAGATCTCACCCACCTCGTCCTCTCCGCAGGGCTTGCCTGTCTCCAGGTCTACGGCTATGGCCGTGCTCAGCGGATGGATCGGACCGCAGCCGACCAACTCCCGGCTGTCCTGTGCCGACGCGGCTGGGCGCACCTTTCCGACGGCGAGCGACTCGGAGTCCAGCCGCAGGACTTCCGGGGCCTGGCCGATCGGCACGGCCGTGACCATCACGGTCGCCTCGGCGAGGCCGTACGCGGGGGACAGCGCCTCGCGCCGGAACCCGGCCTCCGCGAATGCCGCGCTGAAGCGGTCGAGCGTGTCGGAGCGGACGGGCTCACCTCCGACCATGGCCATCTCCCAGCGGCTGAGGTCGAGTTCCCGGCGCTGAGCGTCCGTCACCCGGCGGACGCACAGGTCGTAGGCGAAGTTCGGCGCGCAGCTGTCCGCGCGTCCGAGCCGGGAGATGGCCCGCAGCCACGTGAGCGGACGCTGTACGAAGGTCATCGTCGGCAGCAAGGTGACGTCCCGGCCGGTGAAGAGGGGGTCGAGGACATTGCAGATGAGGCCCATGTTGTGGTGGGGCGGCAGCCACGACACCGACGACGGGCGGGGCAGCCCGGCGTCGTCGGCAGACCGACGCGTGTTGTCGTATATCAACGACAGGTTGTGCAGCACATTGCCGTGAGTGATCGCGACGCCCTTGGGCACCCCGGTCGATCCCGATGAGTACTGCAGATAGGCGACCATCTCAGCCTCGGCCACCGGTGGGCTCCACTCCTGAGCCAGGTCCAGGTGTACCTCGTCGGTCGCCACCCGGTTGAGTCGGGCGAGCCCGTCGGTTTCGGTGAGGACGTGCTCCGCGGCGGCAAGCACCGGGCCGGTCGACAGGAACAGCGAGGGCTCGGAACTCGCGGCGATCGACTCCACCCGAGTCCATTTGGCGTTGCTCCGCGTCCCGTCGAGGGGGGCCACCGGCACCGGGATCAGACCCGCATAGATGCAGCCCAGGAAGGCGACGTGGAAATCCAGTCCCGGCGGGTAACTGAGCAGCGCGCGTGCGCGCGCGGCAGGAACCTGCTGTCGTAGCGTCACGGCGACCGCTCGTGCCCGGCGGTCGAGTTCGGCCAGGGTCAGTGATGCTGTTTCCTCGACACCGTCGCCCAGGAACACAAAGCTCTTCCGGTCGGGCTCTGCTGCCGCACGAGTGCGGCACAGGTCGATCAGCGTCGGCAGTGCGCTGTGCTCGCCGGCCACCGTCTCCGGCAATCGGACACCGTGCTCGTGATGGGTTCGCATGTGACCACTCCAAACGGAGGAAGAGAAAGAAGGCGGCGCACAGTTCGCGCGCCCCCTGCACGGAGCGAGGTTCAGACTGTCGCGAATGCCTGCGCCCGGTACTTGGACCGGCACTGTGCGCGCTGCAACTTGCCGCTGGTGGTGAACGGCAGCGCACCGGCCTTGACCAGGAGGAGATCGTCGGCCCGGAGGCCGTGCCCGGCGAAGACGGCCTCCTGGACGGCTTCTTCGACCTCGCCCGCCGCGATGATCGCGCGGGCACCTGACGGATTGTCCGGGACGGGGGCGGCCATGACGCGGTACCGGCTGTTGATCTCAGCCAGAACGACGAGGCGTGTGCGTCCGCCGTCCTCGACGGTGAAGGCGCAGCAGCAGCCCTCCCGTATGGCGGGATGGCTTGCTGCCGCGGTCGCCTCGATGTCGTACGGGTAGTGCTGCACGCCCTCCACGACGATGAGGTCGTCCACACGGCAGGTGACGAAGAGCTGACCTCCGTCCAGAAAGCCCAGGCTGCCGGTGCGCAGGAACCGGCGGCCCTCGTGGCCGCCCACGGTGGCGCTGAACGTACGCGCTGTCTCCTTCGGGGCATTCCAGTACGCGGCACCGATACTCGGTCCGGAAGCCAGGATCTCCCCTGTCTCGTCCGAGGCGCACGGTTCGCCGGTGGCCGGGTCCACCACCGCGATGGTCATGGACGGGTGCACCTGGCCCAGGCCGACCAGTCGGCGGACCTCGTCCTCGCGACCGGCTCGCTGCACCTTGCCTTTCGCCAGCGCCACCGCGTCGAACCGGCGGATCACCGGTTCGGGCTCCACCGGCCCGCCGCTGAGCATGA
>NZ_JBHWVI010000261.1:0-11038 GCF_042737005.1 Streptomyces sp. NPDC060027 | reverse complement strand
CCACCCGGCCGGGTGGTGACCCCCACTTCATGAACACCCCACTTGATGAAAGGCGGTGAGGAGAACAAGTCGATCAGGAGAACAAGTCGGCCGGAAGAACTCAGGACGACGGTATCCCCGACCGCTCCTCTTCCGTCCGCCACGAGTCCACCAGCGCCAGCGCCTCGTCGACGCTTTCCGACACGGGCACGGTGAGACTGACCCCGGTGAGGTCCAGAATCCGTCGCACGGCCGGTGTGGGAGCGATGACGTGGACGCTGCCCGCCGTCTTGCGGGTTTCCTGGTAACTCCGCAGGACGACGTTCATGCCCGACGAGTCCATGAACGGAACGGCCGAGAAGTCGAGCAGGAACCGGCGGCGTCCGTGATGGAACTGGTTCGCCAGATGATGCTGCAACTCTGTCGCCGTATCGACGTCGAGCGAGCCTTCGACGGTCAGCAGGGCGACGTCGTCCCGGGGCAGGGTGACGTCGATGGACAACGGATTCAGGTCTCCGGGCACGGATACTCCTCCATCGGCAACGGGTAGGACGGCTGGCTACCCCGATTGTTCGGTTCGACGCATATGAATGCGGTGAAGGCCGGACGGTGCGTGCTACTCGCCGCGATGTCGCCAGTACCAGACCAGGCCCACGACGAAGGCACACAGGAAGAAGAGGGGCAGGATCAGTCCTGGGACGCGGGCCGCCGTCATGACGGGGATCCGGCAGGAGAACAGGCCCATGGGGACCAGGTGTTGGCCATTTCTTTCCGCTTTCGACGAGCTGCCGGCCACCGGGGCGCGCGACGGCGGGACGCCCGACGGCGGCCGCGCCCAGGTGGCGAGGGCTCAATGATGGCGGGAAGATCGGGCAACGGACCCGGCCGGGAGCGGCTGGACCTGTGTGCGAGGAGATCCGGCGGGGACGGCCGCGACGCCAGGGCACGGATCGATCCGGCCGGCCTCGGTCAACGGCGCCCGCGCAGCTTGCCGAACAGTCGTTGCGCCTGGGCCCGGCGTCGCGGATCCGCCGCCGCGCGCCGTATCTCCTCGGCGGTGCGCTGTCCCTGGGGACTCCTGGCGAACTGCTTGAGGCGTTCCATCATTCCAGGCATGACGGTCCTTCCGATGTGGGGTGACGGGCTTCCTGCATGCCCCGCCTACCCCATGACCGCGTGGTCAGGCCCGGCGCGCCGACGCCGTCGACGGGCGCTCCCGGCGAGGTGGGGGAGCGTTCGTGCTGGGTGGCCGGTCGCGCGCCCTTCATTCGAACGGCTGAACTACCTTGTCGGCTCCCGATCGTTCTCCTGCTGTGAGCATCGTCGAGGCGGAGATGAGGAATCGATGAGCCGACACCGCAAGGGCCGTAGGCACCGCAAGGTGAACATGACGCCGCGTCCGGTCGGACCGAGGAGATCGCCGCGCGCAGTGCAGGAGCGGACGGCCACGCGTGACATGCGGGTGACCCCGGTCGCGTCCCCGATCCCCGAGCAGAACAAGAGCGGGGAAAAGGTCGGCGCCGTCTCCAGGAAGGTGAGCGAAAGCGGCCTGAGCCGCCACGCCGTACGCACCTGGCAGCGGTTGGCGGAAGCCGGCTCCGGCGGGGTCGAGGTCGCTGAGCTCACCGCGGCCGTGGGCTTCCAGCGCTCCACCGTGCTCGGGCACCTGAAGGGTCTGGCCGAACTGGGCCTGGCCGAGGGCCACGAGAGCGGGTGGCGGGCGACCGGTCCGGTGGACGGCGCGGTGGCGCCCCACACCGTACGGGCTTCTGCCGGGAGCATGTCCTAGGACGCCGGCCCGAGAGGGGGGCTTGTCCGGGAGTCCGCCCGGGCAAGCCCCCCTCGTCGTGCGCTGCGTGGCCCCCTCGTCGTCCGCCGCGTGGCCCGCCGCGTCGCCCGTCCGCTCTCCGGTCGGCCCGGCCGGCCTTCGCGTCGGTGTCGAGCCGTCGGTGTCCCGGTGGGGCGGACGGTTCACTTGCCGTGGTGCGGGCCGGGAGCGCCGGTCGCCCCCCGGAGGGCCGTCGGTGTCGTACCGGTCGGCAGCGCTCCGCCCGGAGTCCGCAGCCTGCGCTGGGCGAGGGATTCCTGGGCGGCTTCGTGCGGGTGACGACTCTGCCAGTACGGGTTGTCGTGCGGCAGCTTGCTCGACACGCGTCCGTACATGCCGAACGTCAGGATCACCAGCCCCATGACAAAGCTGAAGACGACGTTGGTCATGCCGAAGTCGAGGACGTTGGCGGGCCGGTCGAGGATGAAGATGTGGACGAATCCGCTGAGCAGGAACAGGGTTCCCACGACCATGTTGAGGGTGGAGGCGACGTTCCCGCCGATGACGCCGCCGGCGATCAGGGCCAGGCCGACCAGCACGGAGATCAGACTGAGGGCACCGTTGGTCGACATGCCCGCGATGCTCTCCCCGTCCGTGTCGAACGGACTGAGCTCGTCGGCGAAACCGAGGATGCCGAAGAGCAGCAGGACCACCCCGCAGAAGGCGGCACCCCATCGGTACACGGCACCCAGCTGGTGATCGACGGGCAGTTCGTCCTGGAGCTTCATCGCTCGTCCCTTCGTGCGGCGGGAGGGCACGTGTGGAAGAGTGCCCATTCTCTCGCATTTCGCCCTTTTATTCCGGAGAAGGCCGCCACGCGGTTGCGCCGTCTTCCCGGAACGGCGGGATCAGCCCGGCAGGCCCCCACCGGAGCCGAAATGCCTGTTCAATGCCGTCGGCATCCGGCGGGCCACCCCGTCTCCCAGGCGCTCGAATTCCCTGCGCAGGAACGGGGACGCCAGTCGGGCCATGCCGTGGAATTCGATGCGGGCCCGGTAGGTGAGGAGGGTCGCGCCGTTCTCCTCGCGGAAGGCCAGGTCGTCGGTGGAGGTGGCGGTCCGGTTCCGCCCGACGAAGGTCAGCCGCAGGTCCTCGAGCCGGACCAGTCGGTAACAGAGTTCGGTGCGCCGTCCGCGGAACGTCGAGACGTTGTGCCATTCGGCACCCTTCGTGACGGGGGCGCCGGCTCTGGTCGGACGGCAGCTCACCGTGCCCGGGTCCCATTCCTCCGTGTGCGAGAAGTCCGCGAGGTAGGCCACCACCTCCGGCAGGGGGTGGTGCAGGGTGAGCGTGCGTTCGACTTCGACCATGGAGCTTCCCTTTCGCGGAGTTCGAGGCAGACACCTCCCGGAGTAGGGGGGTCCACTTGTCTTCCCGGTGGGAACGCGGGACGGATGCAGCCGATTCGCCACGCGACGTAGTGTCGGGCGGCTTTCTCGGGGCATTCGGACCCCATCGCTTCGACAATCGACCATCCACGAGGGAGATCTCATGCTCGGCATCGCCGCCGCCGTACTGCTGTTCATCGCATTCCTGATCAATGCCGCCGACATTTCGACCAACGACGTGTTCACGTCGACCAATGTGATGCTCATAGGGCTGGCCCTGCTCGCTCTGCACCTCTCCGGCGTCGGCGGTGGCTGGGCGACGCGCAGCCGTCGACGCTGACCGCCGGGGCGGGGTCCCGTCGGCGGGCGTTCGCGACGGAACCCCGGCCGGGGGACCCCTGTTCGAGTGAGATGGCGTGGGCGACTTGCAGTGACACGGTCCGCCGCGAGATGGTTGTCGGACGGAAACAATCTGTCGTCCGGAAAGGTGGTGGGCCCGCAGACGCGGGCCCTTGCTCGTGGACACTTCCCAGCAGCCTCCTGCCAGCCCGCACGGCGCCGGTCCGGGCGCCACGTGGGGTTCCGCCCCCTACCCCGTGGTGGTCGCGGACCCATCCGGCGGCGTGGTCGAGCTGAACGCCGCCGCGACCGTCCTCTTCCCGGGCGCGATCACCGGCGCGTGGCTGCAGGACGTGGTCCCCGCGTGGATCGCCGACGCGCACACGCGGCTACGGGTCCCAGTGCCCGGACCCCGGAGCTCCGGGACCGGCTCGCCCGCGCACGGCCGGGTCGGCGACCGGACCTTCGAGGCACACCCCACCCGCACGGACGACGGCGACGTCATGTGGTGGCTGGTGGACGACACCGACCGGCGGCTGGCGGAGGACGCCCTCAGAATCGAACGCGAGCGCACCGCCTTCCTGGCCGGCGCGTCCAGCGCCCTGCTGTCGTCACTGAATGTCGAGCGGTGCATGGAGGTCACGGCCCGACTGGCCGCCGAGCACCTCGCCGACGCCGCCGTGATCGTCGCTCCGCCGCGCGGCCGCAAGGTCCCGCTGACGTTCTGCGGGCCCGACGGCGCCGTGGTGCACCGAACCATGCGGGACGACGTGGAGCAGTTGCCCGGGCTCAGTGACGCCCTGCGTGGTTTCCCGCCCGTGCCGTCCCGCTGGATCGACCCGTCGACCGTCCCCGGGTGGGTCCTTCCGGACGGATTCACGGAACCGGTCGGCTCGGCGGTCGTGACGCCGCTGCCCGGCCACGGAGTGCCCGCGGGCGCCTTGATCCTGCTCCGGTCGAGCCACCGTGCCGCCTTCACGGAGAGCGAGGAGATCTTCGCCCGCCTCTTCGCCTCGCGCGCGGGTGCGGCCATGTCGGCGGCCCGGATGTACGCCGAACAGGCGGCCATCACGACGACGTTGATGCGCGAGCTGCTGCCGCCCCGGCTGCACACCGTGCACGGCGTCGAGTTCGCCGGGAAGTACCGCCCCGCGGGCCGGACCGAACGGGTCGGCGGTGACTTCTACGACGTCCACCCCGGTACGGACGAAGGACAGGAGTCCCTCGTCGTCCTCGGGGACGTCTGCGGCAAGGGACTCGAGGCCGCCGTGCTGACGGGCAAGATCCGCAACACGGTGCAGGCGCTCCTGCCGCTGGCCCAGGACCATCAGCGGCTTCTGGGACTGCTCAACGGGGCGTTGATGAACTCCCATCACACACGGTTCGCCACCCTCGTCATGGCCTCCGTCGTACGCCGCGCAGGCATCGTCCATCTGCGCGTCACCAGCGCGGGACATCCCCCGCCGCTGATCGTGCGGGCCGACGGCGCGGTCGAGCAGGCCAAGACGCGCGGGACACTCGTCGGCGCCTTCTGGGACATCAGCTCCGTCACGGCCCATGTCGAACTGGCGCCGGGCGAGACCTGCCTCTTCTTCACGGACGGCATCACCGAGGCCAGGGGCGGACCCCTGGGGGACGAACTCTTCGGCGTCGAGAGGCTGGAGACGGCGCTCGCCCAGTGCGCCGGCATGCCGGCCGAGGCCGTCGTGGAGCACGTCCAGATGCTCGCCGCGCAATGGGTCGGACGCGGCGGCCACGACGACATGGCGACCGTCGCGGTCACCGCACCCCACCACGCGCACCTGAGCGCGGTGAACGGCCACACTCGGGGCAGGTACACAGGATGAGCAGCCCTTCCCTCCGGCACCCCGGCGGTGTGGCGCTCGGTCACGCCCGTGAGCGTCTGTGGTCAGCCGTCCACGAGGGCGACGAGCGTCGCGCCGCGACCGTCGTCCTCGACGCGCTGGAGTCGGCGGGCGACGCCGAGGCCGTCCTTCTCGACCTGATCGCCCCGGTGCAGGCGAGGGTCGGCACGGAGTGGGCGGCGAACCGGCTCACCGTCGCGCAGGAACACACCGCCACCGCCATCCACGAGCGGGTCATCGCCGCCCTCGCCCACCACCCCGACCACCGGAGAGAGAGCCCGCACGGTCCTCGCGTCACGGTGGCCTGCGTGGACGGCGAGTGGCACGCGCTGCCGGCCAGGCTCCTCGCGGAGGTGCTGCGGCTGCGCGGATGGCGGGTGGACTTCCTCGGCGCGCACGTGCCGACCCCGCACCTCATCGCGGAGCTGCACCGGACCGGACCGCGGGCGGTGGCGCTCTCCTCCTCGATCCCCACCCATCTGCCCACGGCGCACACGGCCATCACGGCCTGTCAGGCCGCGGGTGTGCCCGTCATCGCGGGCGGCGCCGCCTTCGGCCCCGACGGCCGTTACGCCCGCGCCCTGGGGGCCGACGGATGGGCCCCCGACGCCGGCAGAGCGGCGACCGTACTCGAACGGGGCCTCGACCGCCCCGACCCCATGACCGCGCATCAGACGGTGGACGACCTGCCGCACCTGGCCGACCAGGAGTACACGATCGTCGCCCGCACGGCGCACCGGCTCGTCAAGGAGACGCTGACGGAACTGGAGGACCGGTTCCATCCGATGCGCGGCTACACCGAGCGGCAACGCCGGCACACCGCCGAGGACCTCGCGCACATCGTCGAGTACCTGGCCACCGCCCTGTACGTCGCCGACCACGAACTGTTCACGAGGTTCATCCTCTGGACCGCCGACATCCTCACCGCGCGCCGCGTCCCCGCGCACAGCCTCGACCCCGCTCTCGACCTGCTGGCCCTGCAGCTCAAGGATTTCCCGCGCGCCTGCCGCACGCTGGCCCACGCGCGGGAGGCGCTCGGAACCCGAACGCCGACACCCACGATCCCCGGCCCCGGAAAGCCCGCATGACCACTTCGCATCCCCCCACGTTCACGCTGACCGTCCAGGACGAGCCCACCGCACTGGTGATCCACGTCGGCGGAGATCTCGACTACGAGACGTGCGACGAGCTGATGAGGACCGCCGACCAGCGCCTCGCCGACCGGCGCACCGCACAAGGGCGACTCCTCGAGCTGCGCGTGGACTTCACCGGTCTCGACAGCATCGACTCCATGGGCCTGTCCACCCTGCTGATGATCCGACGCCGTACCGACGCGGCGGGTGTACGGCTGCACCTCGACGGACGTCCTCCCGGCCTGGAGCGCCTGCTGGAGATCACCGGAACGCTGGACTACCTCACGGCGCCCTGCGACGTCAGCAAGGGGGAGCGGCGTCCCGGAGCCGGCTGAGGGGGCGTACGCCGCGGGTGTCCACGCGGGTGTGCGGCGTCAAGGCCGCTGATTCGCACGGGAATTCCACCGAATGCGGACCGGATTGCAGGGTAACTGCAGCTCAGAGGCGGCACGGCGGCGGATTCCCGCCCGCGGGCCCTCTCCCTGCCGCGCCCCTTCATGGGCGAGCTGTCGGCAGGAAGCCCCGGCGAGCTGACGGAGGAAGACATGACGGTCGACAGAATCTGGTCGTACGCACCGGAGTTCAACCATCCCGAAGTGCATGAACTGGCGGGTTACAGCGTCGAGGCGACCGACGGGACCATAGGCCACGTCGACCGGCAGGTGGACGATTCCGGGATGCGGCACCTGGTCGTGGACACCGGCGTCTGGGTGTTCGGGAAGAGCGTGCTGGTACCCGTGGGTGTCGTCGCCGGCATCGACACCGAGTCGCAGAAGATCACCGTCGCGTGCACCCGCGAGGAGATCAAATCGGCACCCGTGTTCAAGACCGACCGAGAGACCCTCGACCCCGCGTACCTGTCCAGTGTCGGCAGCTACTACCGAAGCCTGCCGCCGAGGCAGCCCGCGTGAGCCGTCGTGAGGTGCCGTACGACGGCGTGAAAGCGACAGCCGGTGGTCGCGCATCCGGAACCGGGGCCCGTGCCGAAACGCGTGGGGGACACGTGGTGTCCATCAGGCCCGGCCGGATGGGCGCCCTGGCACGAGCAGACCGGAAAGAGTGTTCATATGCCCGACGGGTTGGAGGCCACCGTGACCCACGGGGCGGCCCAAGACGCCTTCGTCGTGCGTGTGGGCGGCGACATCGATCACGAGAGCGCGTTCCAACTGGAAGGGGCCCTGGACCAGGCGCAACGGGCGGGCTCCACGCGTACGGTGGTCGATCTGTCGGAGACGGCCTTCGCGGACTCGTCGATCCTGCACATCCTCCTCGAAGCACAGCGCGCGCACCGGGCCCGCGGCACGCTCATGGTGGTGTGCGGGCCCTTGAGTGACATCGTTCGGAGGCTCTTCGACGTGACAGGGACCGAGGGCTTCTTCGTTCTCGCCGACAGTGTCCAGGCGGCGCTGGAACTCCCGGACCCGGCGACCGGGCGATGAGCCCGGCCGACCCCACTCCCGCGCCCGACCGGAGTCCGGGAGCGGGCGGTCCGGGGGGATCCGACCACAGGGACACCGGGATGATGAACCAGAACGACGCACCCCAGCTCGCCTCGCTCACCGCACCGCCCGCCCGTCCGCCCACGAGCATCGCGATCACCAGCGCCGCGACCGCACGCCGGCACGTCCAGGAGATGCTGCGCGAACGCGGAGGCACCCGGTCGGGCGACGCGGACCAGGAAGCGGTCATCGACCTGCTGCTGGTGGTCTCGGAGCTCGTCACGAACGCGATCCGGCACGGCGACGGACTCGCCGGATTCGAGGCGTCCTTCACCGACGGCGGCGTACGTCTGTCCGTGCGCGACAACAGCGATGTCGTCCCCGCCCACGCCTACGGCACCGGCGAGATCCCGAAGACCCACCAGGCGAACGGCTACGGGTGGCCCCTGATCATCCGTCTCTCCCGCACCGTCGCCGTCGAACCGTGCCCCGAGGGCGGCAAGACGATCCACGTGTTCGTCCCCCTGACCTGACCCGGTCTAAATCGAGCCCCGCCCCGTTCCTCGCCTGCCTGCCTGCCTGCCTGCCTGCCTGTCGGGGGCGGGCGGGAGCGCATGTGGCGCGTTGTCCGAAGCTGCGCGGCTCCCGGATTGGTCATGGCGCGTATTTCCCTCGAATCGGTGATTGCCGATCCGCCGACCAATCCATGGCCGCCCCGGTGCCGGATTCCCCGTGTGAGCCGAGATCCGAAGAGTTCGATGCGCGCCCCAGGGCCCGCGGCCGGCGCCTCGCAGAGGTCCGCCTTTTCGTTCTCGTAGGAATTTCCGCTCGAAAACCACGGCATTCCCAGGTACGCGCCGCGAATGCTGCTTCGTTCCGACAGGAGAACCTCATGAACATGCATATCCGTCGTGTCGCGATGGCCGTTGTCACCGCCGCTGTGCTGCCGATCGCACTGACGGCCTGTTCCGACGACGGCAAGGACAGCGGCGCGTCGAGTTCCGCGAAGGCATCGGCCTCGGCCTCCGTCCCGGACGGGGAGTCGGCCGGTTCGGCGGGGATGGCCGGGAGTTCTGACGAGCCGTTCGGTCCGGGGTGCGCCTCGGTGCCGAAGGACGGGGCGGGGTCGTTCGACGGGATGGCGAAGGACCCGGTGGCGACGGCGGCGTCGAACAACCCCGCGTTGTCGACCCTGGTGTCGGCGGTGAAGAAGGCGGGTCTGGTGGACACGCTGAACAACGCCGAGAACATCACGGTGTTCGCGCCGACGAACGACGCGTTCGCGAAGATTCCGAAGGCGACGCTGGACAAGGTGCTCGCGGACAAGGCGCAGTTGACGAAAATTCTGACGTATCACGTCGTGGGTCAGAAGCTGGCGCCGAAGGACCTGGAGAACGGTTCGTTCGAGACGCTGGAGAAGAGCAAGCTCACGACGAGCGGATCGGGGGAGTCGTACACGGTGAACGACTCCGCGAAGGTGGTGTGCGGCAATGTGAAGACCGCCAACGCGAACGTGTACGTCATCGACACCGTCCTGATGCCCACGAGCTGACACGGCGGCGCGCTCCGGCCCCGCGGTCGACAACCGCGGGACTGCCAGGAGTTTCCTGTGGCGGGCAGGGAAGTAGGGAGTGGCCGGGACAGGCATCTGTTCCGGCCACTCCGTTCGGCCCCGACAGACAGGGGGCCGAGGACGCCGGGGAACCGGCGGTGAGAGGTGAGGGATGAGCAGAACGATCGTCACAGTGTTCGCGCAGGCACGGGACGCGGCCGCCCCGTGCCGGGTCCCCACCCGGGTCCGGATCGGCAACCGCCCCCACCGGACCGCGCATGTCCGCTGAATCCGGGCCGAACAGCGCCATCGACGCGGTCCGCCCGGTACGGCCCCGCCGGTTCGGGCCACGGCCGCCCGACCTCTGGTGGCCGGCGCTGCGCCGCACGCCGGTCTCGATGTGGAACGACGACATCTCCGACTGGGCGGCCGCGCTGACGTACTACGCGATCCTGGCGGTCCTGCCGGCCATGCTCGTCATGGTCATCGCCTTCGGCCTGATCAGCCCGGACACGGCGGATCAGTTCATCGCGCACGTCACGGCGTACGCACCGGCACAGTCGGGAGCCGAACTGCACCAGGCGCTGGGGGAGATGGTGCGCCAGCGATCCGCCGCCTGGACGCTCCTGGTCACCGGTTCGGCGAGCGCGCTCTGGTCGGCGTCCAGTTACCTCGCGGTGTTCCGCCGAGCCCTGCACCGCATGCACGACGTGGCGGACCGCCGCTCGGCCTGGCGGACCGCGCCCCGTCTGGTGCTGACCGCCCTGGCGTTGCTCGGGCTGCTCGTCGTGAGCGCGCTCGTCCTGCTGCTGACCGGACCCGTGGCCGAGGCCGTCGGCCGCGTACTCGGGGTGGACGCCCCCGTGGCCGTGGCGTGGGGCGTGCTCCGCTGGCCCGTGCTCATGTGTCTGGTGGCCCTGCTGGTCCTCGTCGTGTTCCACACGGGTCCGATGCCCGCCCGCCGTCGCCGTCACAGCCTGCCCGGCGGCGTCCTGGCGGCGTTCCTCTGGCTGGGCGTGTCCGCCGGATTCGCCCTGTACGCCTCCGTCCTCGGCGCCTACAGCAGGCTCTACGGCTCTCTCGCCGGCCTCGTGGTCTTCCTCGTGTGGCTGTGGCTGTCCAACCTCGCGCTGCTGGCCGGCGCGCAGTTCACGGCCGAACTGAGCGGGGCTGCGGCGGCGAGGAAACCGGCAACAGTTTGAGGTTCGAAGGTTTGTTCCGGCCCGGACGGCGCACACGGACTGAGGAAGTCACATCCTGTACGGACGGTGGAGGAACAGTGGGAATCATCGCTTGGATTCTGATCGGGTTGCTTGCCGGTGCCATCGCCAAGCTGCTCCTGCCGGGCAAGGACCCGGGCGGGATCATCATCACGATGCTGATCGGTATCGCCGGGGGTCTGCTGGGCGGCTGGCTGGGCAAGGTCATCTTCGACGTCGATTCGGTCGACGGGTTCTTCGAGGTGTCGACCTGGATCGCCGCCATCGTCGGCTCGCTGATTCTGCTGATTCTGTACCGGGCGCTGACGGGCAACCGCCGGTCGCACCGCCACGCGTAATTGAGCCCCTGGGCTCC
>NZ_JBHWVI010000260.1:0-11048 GCF_042737005.1 Streptomyces sp. NPDC060027 | reverse complement strand
CTCCAGGCGTCCTACTTCGGGCCGCCGACCGGCGCGGGAGTCTGGACCGCTCGCCAGTACCCGAGGGCATGAACGCGGTTCCGGGGCACGTTCAGCTCCTTGCGGACGAAGGACGCCAGGCGACATCGGAGTCCATCTGCTGCTCGCCCCCGCCGGCCCGGTAGGGAGTCAGGCCGGCTGGACGGCCGCCCTGGCAGCCGTCATCGCCTCGTACGTGCTGCGTACACTCGGCCGGAGCAGAGTCGTGACGGACCCCGATGGCCGCAACGAGAAGGCGATCGGCCGACTGCTCAGACAGGGCTTCGTCGCCGGCCCGGAGGTCGTACTCCCCAGGATCGACCTTCCCGAGGTGCAACTGCCCGAGAAGCGCGCCCGGTTGGCCTTCCTGACGCGAAAGGCCGCCTTCCCCGACGGTTCCTGACGGTCCGTTCGTGGCGGGCAGCGCCGAAGGGCCACGTCGGACATGATCGCGCCCCCCGTTCCACGCGGGTCAGGGGCTGAGACGTCACCCGTCCGGGCGCCGGCGGAGAGCCTCGCCCGGTCCGCCGTACGACCTGCACGAGAAATTCAACAGGAGCCGGCCTCTCGCACGGATCCGGGGGCGGGGAGGCGGGCGCACCCGTCCACGGCGGACCGCCGTGGCGTACGCCGCGCTCGCTCGACCAGCATCTTTCCGCAGCTCGACGCCGAGCGGCGTCGACCGGACGCGGCCTCTCGTCACCGGCCGCCGGACCGCTTCCCTAATTCATCAACGTGGAAATCGCGCACCGCAGTGACGACTCTGGGACCAGGCACCGGGATCCCCCCGGACCGCCCGGACGAAGGACAGAGCACCATGCCCTCCACGCGCGCCCCCGCCGTCGGCTCCGCGCCGGCCGCACGACAGAACCTGATCCTGGTGGTCACCTGCCTCGCCCTCGGCACCGTTGTCGCCGCCATGGCCTCGCTCAATGTGGCGTTGCCCGATCTCGCTCGCGAGACGCATGCCACGCAGACGCAGCTGTCCTGGATCATCGACTCCTACAGCCTCGTCTTCGCGTCGCTGCTGCTGCCCGCCGGCGCCCTGGGCGACCGCTTCGGACGCAGGCGGGCACTCCTCGCGGGACTGACACTCTTCGGAGCCGGGTCGGCCGCCGCCGCGCTGACGACCGAACCCTCCACACTCATCGCCCTGCGAGGCGTCCTCGGAGTGGGCGCGGCGCTGGTCATGCCGGCCACCCTGTCGACGATCACCAGTACGTTCCCGCGGGCTCAGCGGGCGCGGGCGGTCAGTGTCTGGGCCGCGGTCGCCGGAGCCAGCGCCCTGGTGGGCCTGTTCGCGACCGGAGCGCTGCTGGAGGGCTGGTCCTGGCGATCGGTGTTCCTGCTGAACGTCGCCCTGGCCCTGGTCGCCCTGGTCGGGACGCTGCTCTTCGTGCCCGAGTCCGCGGAGCCGAAGCAGCCCCGGCTCGACGTCGGAGGCGCTCTCCTTGCCGTCGTCGGTCTGGTGGCGCTCGTCTACTCGGTCATCGAGGCGCCGACCCGCGGGTGGGCCGACCCGGTCACGCTCGCGGGGATCGGGCTGGGCCTGGCGGTGCTGATCGGATTCGTGCTCTTCGAGCTGCGCCGCGAGAACCCGCTGCTGGACCCCCGGCTGTTCCGCAACCCCCACTTCGCCGCGGGCTCCCTGTCGATCATGCTTCAGTTCTTCGTGTTCTTCGGGTTCATCTTCGTGATGATGCAGTACCTCCAACTGGTGCGTGGCGACAGCGCGT
The DNA here is from genome assembly GCF_042737005.1 of Streptomyces sp. NPDC060027. Classification (NCBI taxonomy): domain Bacteria; kingdom Bacillati; phylum Actinomycetota; class Actinomycetes; order Kitasatosporales; family Streptomycetaceae; genus Streptomyces; species Streptomyces sp. NPDC060027. The sequence goes on along the minus strand of NZ_JBHWVI010000260.1, from coordinate 9,294 downwards.
TGATGGCCGCCACCGCGATGCTGCCGATGGCCGTGACCATGGTGCCGGTCTCCCGCGCCGCCCCTGTCCTGGTGGCCCGGTTCGGCTTCCGAGGGCCCTGGGTGGCCGGACTGGTCGGCGTCGCGGCGGGCATGGGAGTGCTCTCACGGCTCGACGCGTCCAGCCCGTACTGGCTCATCGCCACCGGTCTCGTGCCGCTGGGCGCGGGAATGGGTCTGGCCATGACTCCGGCCACGACATCCATCACGGACGCTCTGCCGCGCTCCCTGCAGAACGTCGGCTCGGCCATGAACGACCTGGCGCGTGAGCTCGGCGGCGCCCTCGGGATCGCCGTCCTCGGCAGCCTGCTCAGCGCCGCCTACCGCGATCACCTGAGCCTGCCCGGACTGCCGGACCACGTGGCGGACGCGGCGCGCTCCTCCCTGGCCGCCGCCCACGCCATCGGCGGCCCGGTCTCCGGCCGGGCGACGACCGCCTTCATCGACGGCATGCACCTCGCGCTCCTGGGCGCCGGTGCGGCCGCCCTGCTCGCAGCGCTCGCCGTCGCCCTGCTGCTGCGTTCGGCTCCGCGGCCGGAGCAGGCCGCCGACCACGAGGGGCCGCGTCCCGTCGATACGGAGAAGCAGCCGTCGTACCTCTGAGAGCTCCGGGCCGGCGTCTCGCATCGTGCGAGGCGCCGGCTTTCGGCGTGCCGATACCGCGACCCCGCGACGGAACTTGGTCGGCAGGTCAGGAACGGGGTGCCGGTCGCCCCGCCGGCCGGGCGTCGGGCGCCGGGCGCGCGGGACCGCGTAGCGCCTGTCGCACCTGCGGGCTCACGAAACGGACCACGTCGTCGGGTGTCATGGAGGCGATGGGCTCCAGGCGCAGCAGATAGCGTGTGGCGATCACTCCGGCGATCACGGTGGTGAAGGCGGCCGCCCGTTGCCGGGCGTTCCGTCCCGGCACGAGGCCCGCGATCCGGTCCACGATCTCGCGCTCGACCGCCTCCTTGACCAGCTCGCCGAAAGCGTCGTCGTCGATCGCGCTCTTCAGCATCGCCAGCAGGGGCGGACCCGTCACGGGATCGTCCCAGACGGCGAGGACCTGACGGACGACCCGCTCGGGAAATGTGCTGAGGTCGCCCTCCTCGACGACCCGCGCGAGGACTTCGGCCGGGTTCGCGCCCAGCGCCAGTGCGGCACCGAACAGCCCCTTCTTGGAGCCGAAGTAGTAGCTGATCAGGGCGAGATCGACCTCGGCCTCACCGGCGACGGACCGCAGGGTCACCGCGTGGTAGCCGTCCTCGAGGAAGCGGCGGCGCGCGACATCCAGGATCGCGGCGCGGGTGTCCGGGCTTCCCGGTCTGCGCCCGCGCTGCGGCCCGGACTTATTCATCACGGACGAATTCTAGTGCGGCGGTGCGCGTGGGCTGCCGGACCGGCCGGACGGCCGGGCACCCCGGTGCGCCTCGGTGGCCCGGCGGCCCGGTGCGGGTGCGGTGGCCCGGCGGCCCGGTGCGGTCCGTGGCCCTGTACATCAGTGCGGCTCGGTTCTGGGTACTTCTCACGAAATGGTGTCGTTAATCCATATGAGTGGTGCATCTCACGTCAGACCCGTAGCGTCAGAAGCGTCACAGCGACAACACGCTGGTGACCGATTCGCAGAGCGTCCCGCACGGAGCAGATATGCGCAGAAATTCAGTGAGAACAGCGATCACCCTCTGCGCGGCCGCGTCGCTCGCCGCCGTCATGGGAACCGCTTCCGCCGCCCCGCCCGCCACGGAGACCGCGAAGCAGCGGCAGGCGCCACCCGTACTCGTCGACTGCTTCTGGCACCCGGACGTGCGGCCCGCCAACTTCATCCTGGCCTGCGGCGACGGCAACAGCCGCCTCTCCTCGCTCCACTGGTCGCACTGGAACCAGAACTCGGCGGTGGCCGAGGGCGTCAACATGGTGAACGACTGCAAGCCGTACTGCGCGGCGGGCAAGTTCCACTCGTACCCGGTCATCGTCCTGCTGGACCACCCGAAGCCGTGGAAGAAGAAGCCGAACGTGCAGCACTACTCACAGATGACGCTGGTGTACACCAACGACCGGCCGGACGGGTACGAGCACACGGTCACCTACCCGCTGTGGAACTGACGTCCGCCGAGGTTGCGTCGAGCCCGCAGCAGCGGGAATAGGTACAAAATGGGGCATGTGGGTAACCGGCGCATGTCAGTGGACCGTCTCGTGGAGCAACCGTCGGGCCGCGGTCTGGTGGCGGTCCCTCTAGCGTTGATCGTCGTGATCGCCGTGGTGGACATCCGCTCCCCCACCGACGTCCACCTGGGCCCGCTGCTCGTCATCGCACCGACCCTCACCGCCTCGCTCGCCGGCCCCGCGCTGACAGCTCTGGTCGGGGCGCTGGCCGTGGCCGCCCAGGTGGTCATCGCCGTCCTGCACGGCGGACTCGGCACCACCAATCACATCGCGCAGCTCATCGCCCTCGTGATGCTCTCCGCTCTGGTGGTGTTCGTGTGCCATGTACGGGAGCGGCGTGCGCGGGAACTGGTGCGGGCGCGCTCGGTCGCCGAGACCGCCCAGCGGGTGCTGCTGCGGCCCCCGCCACGCCGGATCGGTCCGCTGCGGGTGGCCTGGCTGTACCTGGCCGCCGAGGACGACACCCAGATCGGCGGCGATCTGTTCGCGGTCAGCCGTGCCGCCGGCCCGTCCACCCGCGTCATCATCGGAGACGTCCGGGGCAAAGGGCTGGCCGCCATCGGGGAGGCCTCGGTGGCGCTGGGCGCCTTCCGTGAGGGCGCCCACCGGTACGCCACCCTGCCGGAACTGACAGCGGCCCTGGAGGTGAGCGTGTGCCGGGACATGGACGAGGTGGCGGACACCCGGCACGACCCGGGCGAACACTTCATCACGGCGCTCGTGCTGGACATCCCCGACGACGGTGCGCGGGTCGAGATGATCAACTGCGGCCATCCCCCGCCCCTGCTCCTGCGCGATCACGAGGTCACCGTCCTGCACGCCCGGCACCCCGTGCCCCCGCTGGGCATGTGCGAGCTGCCCGCCGAGAGCCACCGCACCGACCCGTTCGTCTTCGAGACCGGCGACTTCCTGCTGCTGTACACCGACGGCGTGATCGAGGCCCGCTCCCCGGCCGGGGCCTTCTACCCCCTGGCCGAGCGGGTCGCCTCCTTCCCCGCCTCCGGCCCCGACACCCTGCTGCGCCGGATCCACGACGACCTGGTCCGTCACGTCGGCGACCAACCCGGCGACGACGCCGCCTTGCTGGTCATCGAACGCGTGGCCTCCCACCATCTCCACCTGCCCCACCGTCCCCTGGACGGCCACCACCGGATCCACACCGACGGAGCACCCCCGCCCGCACCGCGCTGACCGACTGCGCGCCGGGCGACGGCACTTGCGCTCAGGCTTTCGTGACGGTCAGACAGCGGCCCGCTCGGTGGCGTGTCGTGCGGCGTACTGGTCCGGGTAGCGCTCGGTGAAGCGGACGGCGAGGACGAGCAGAGCCACCGGGATCACCCAGTTCAGCCAGTCGGAGGAGCCCTCGGTGTGGACGGCGACGACGCCGAGCACGGCGATGACCACGAAGACGGCGCTCCAGACGGCGGTCAGGACGACGTTGATGTGCCGGAACACGGGCGAGTCCCAGTACTCGCGCGGTGTCGTCTCACGGGCGTACTGCGCCGTGAACGGATCGAAGGCGAGGGAGACCAGGGCTACGACGGCGATCACACCGTTCGCCAGGGGCTGGGCGTAGGTCTCCAGCCAGATGAGATCGTGCCGGTCCACGGCGAGAGCGAGCACGCTGAGGACGGCGAAGAAGACGATGCCCGTCACCTCCAGGATCTTCAGCCGGCCGCGGCGTATGTCACCGAGGTTCAGCACGACCGATGCCACCAGGGCCGCCAGCGCCGCGTACTTCCACGTACTGGGGCTCGCCACGACGTCGAAGATGATCCACGGCGCGAACGCGAAGAAGATGTTGCCCGTTCGTCTGCCCGGTTCGGTGCCTGCCACCGCGCACCTCCCGTGGGGGTGGTACAGGGTGAGGCTCGGTGCCCCTCCCGTCACGAACCATCGTGGCTTCCACCTGCCCTGTTCGCATCCGGTGTCCCGCCGCGCCCGCCGGCGCAAGGGATCCTCGCGCTCGTGATCGAGTAGCCAGGCCGGTCGCCCCGGGGCCACGATGGAAGGAGATCCACTCGACGCAGGGGGCGTACGCAGGGAGGCTCCCGTGGCGCACACCTTCGGAACCGATGTGGTGGTCGCGGGCGGCGGCCCGGTGGGACTCACAGCGGCCGCGGAGCTGCGCAGACGCGGGGTGCGCTGCCGTATCGTCGACCGGCTTCCGGCCCGGCTGCCGTACGCGAAGGCGGTGGGTATCCAGCCCCGCACACTGGAACTCTGGGACCGCATGGGGCTGGCTCGCACGGTCCTGGAAGCGGCCGTACCCATGTACGGCCAGCTGATGTACCTCAACGGCGCCGAACAGCCCCGGATCGACCTCGTCCTTCCGCCCGAAGTGCCGTACGGATTCGCCGCGTTGCCGCAGTACGAGACGGAACGCATCCTCGACGCGTTCCTCGCGCGGTTCGGGACACGGATCGAACGGGGCACCGAACTCGTCTCGTTCAGCCAGGACGTCGACGGCGTGACGGTCGCGCTGCGGTCTGCCTCCGGGGCCGAGGAGGAGGTCAGGGCGCGGTACCTGGTGGGCTGCGACGGCGCGCACAGCCTGGTGCGCAAGCGGTTGGGTCTCAGCTTCGAGGGCAGCGCGTTCCCGGAGGAGTACATGCTCGGTGACGTGGAGGTGGACTGGGACCTGCCGCCCGGGTACGGCGTCCGCGCCCTGCACCGGAACGCGGACGGCGAGGTGGACGACCTGCTGGTGTGCATCCCGCTGCCCGGCCGGAAGCGGTACCGGATGTCGATGATGGTCCCGCCCGAACTCTCCGCGGCGGGACGGCGGGACGGACCGGCCGAGGCGTCCGACGGTGTCGCCCACGGTCTGGAGAGCGGCCACGCGCCGACGCTCTCCGACATCCAGGCCGTGCTGGACCGGCTGTCCCCGCAGCCCACGACCGCCTCCGCCCTGCGCTGGTCCTCGGTGTTCCGCATCAGCCACCGGATCGTCGACCGGTACGGCGACGGCCGTGTCTTCGTCGCCGGGGACGCCGCGCACATCCACCCTCCGACCGGCGCCCAGGGCATGAACACCGGCATCCAGGACGCCTGGAACCTGGCCTGGAAACTCGCCCTCGCCGTCGAGGGCGGCACACACCCCGATCTCGCGGCGAGTTACGACGCCGAGCGGCGGCCGGTCGGTGAGGAAGTGGTCGAACGCACGGTCCGGCACGCCACCCGGGGCGTTCAGGCCGATCCGCTCGACCCGCGGACCGTGATGCTGCGTGAGGCCCAACTCCTCGTCGCCTACCGCGGCAGCCCGCTCGTGGACCCGGCCGCCGAGGGACCCGGACCCCAGCCGGGCGACCGGGCACCGGACTGCGCCGGACTCTCGGCGCACATCGCCGCCTATCCCCTGCGTCTGTACGACCTCCTGCGGGACCGCGGGCATGTGCTGCTGCTGTACGGGGACGGCGACCACGGATGGCGACTCGCCGACGCGGCGAGCGACTTCTCCGAGGGACGCGTCGACACCTGCGTGATCCTGCCCGCCGGTACAGCTCCGGACTCCTCGGGCCCACCCACGTACGTCGACACGGCGGGCGACTTCGCCCGTCTCTACGCACTGGGCGACCGGCCGACGGCCCTCCTGGTCCGCCCGGACGGGTACATCGGCGCCCGCCTCTCCCCACCGACGGCGGCGCGGCTGACGGCCCACCTCGCCCGGACGTTCGCCCCGAACGCCGGGACGTAGCGGCACCGCCCCCCGCGGACACAACACACCAGGATCAGTCCATCAATTGGGCGGCCAGGGTCGCGCCGAGCTCCCAGCACGCCTCGATGTCGGCCTTGCCCGGCTCGCCGGTCACGGCCACGCCCTCGGCCGCACGCCGCCAGCCCAGACCCGTCGTGATCGACTCGATGCCGCGCACCGCCCCCGTCACGTCGTTTCCGCCGTGCACGTAGTAGCCGAAGGGACGCGCGGCCGTCGTGTCCAGGCACGGGTAGTAGACCTGGTCGAAGAAGTGCTTCAGCGCGCCCGACATGTAGCCGAGGTTCGCCGGGGTGCCGAGCAGATAGCCGTCGGCGTCGAGCACATCCGAAACGGTCGCGCCGAGCGCCGCCCGCCTCACCACCCGGACCCCCTCGATCCCGGGCGCCGTGGCGCCGGAGACCACGGCTTCGAACAGGGCCTGGCAGTTGGGCGAGGGCGTGTGATGCACGATCAGCAGAGTAGGCACACCCCGCACCCTGCCGCCCCGCCCACCACCACCGCAAGCACCACCCGGCCGAGCCGACGGCCCACCTGAGCGGGGCCCTTCGACGGCCCGGTCCGCGCGTGAGGACCCGTGCTTCCGCCGTCCGTCGTGATGAGCGCCCCGCCCTCCCCCTCGGACCGCCAGGGCCTCAGACCGCCATGGCCTCCTGCAGCCACCGGGACACGCGGTACGGCAGCCACCACGCCAGTTCCCCCACGTGCAGGACCAGGTGTTCGGCGGTGAAGTCGTCGAGTACCTCGGCGGGCACGGCGGTTCGGGAGGTGCCGCGGTCGAGGAGGGCGATGGCCTCCATGTAGTGCGGCTCGTCGGCGGTGAAGCGGCGCAGGTCGCCCCAGCGGCGGTCGCGGATCTGCACGAAGCCGGGACCCTGACGCCACACCAGCTTGCAGAGGTAGTGACGGGTCCGCCAGGCGTGGAGCGCCTCGTCGCCGTCGGTGAGACCGGTGATGCCGCGGGGCGGGTGCAGATGGGAGAGCAGCTTCCACTGTTCGGCGCTGCCTTCCGCGGGAAGCCTCAGGTCCCAGTCGACCTGGACGGCCCGGGCGGTCAGGTCGCGGATCAGGCAGAGCAGGTCCACGGCCCGCCGGTGCTCGGCGGCGCCCTCGGCGGCCAGATCGACCGGCTCCTCCAGTTCGACGAGCCGCACGCCCATCTCCCAGAGACGGTCGGCGACGGCGGCCCCGGCCGGGACCGGGATGCGCCCGAGCGACATGCCGGGCAGGAGGCGGGCCTCGGCGTCGAGGTCGCGCCATGCCCGCACGGCCGGGTTCGGTGCGGTCTGCGTTGTCATCGTGTGCGGTCTCCGTCGGGTCGTCGGGTACCGGTCGGCGGCGCTGGTGCGGCGGCGCCGACGGTCAGGAAAGGGCGGGGGACGGCGTCGGCGTCGAGCGGTCCTGCCGTGCCGGGGTGGTGGTGACGGGCTGCTCGGAGCGCGGGCGCCGGTGCGTGTGCGCCATGTAGTCCAGCCGGAGCAGGTCCTGGTTGACCGCGGCCGGCGCGAGGTGGACGTACTGCCCGGCGTCCGTGAACGCCAGGCCCCGCTCGACCCACAAGTCCAGCAGGCGCTGGACGTCCGCCTGGGTCGCCTCCGGGAAACCCGTCGGGCCGTCGTTCAGCTTGCGCAGCAGGGCCGTGGAGGTGTGCGGCTGGTCCAGCAGACGGAACGCGGCGATCTCCGACGGGTCGGTGAGGCACAGGGTCCGCCAGTCGAAGGCCTCGCGCCGGCTGACCAGCACGATCCGGTCGCCGAGATCGGTGTGGGTCAGGCGCGCGTCGACATGGCGCTTCTTCCACGCCGCGATCCCGGCGTTGAGCCGGTCGACCGTCTCCTCGGTGATTCCGCGTTCCGGCGCTTCGAAGACGTAGGCCAGGTCGTACAGTTCGGCCTCGGGCAGGTCGTAGGTGAAGCGGTAGTGCTCCTCGGGGCGCAGCCCGGTGAAGCCGAGTTCGGGCTGTTTGAAGTAGGGGCTGAAGCGCTCGATGGCGATGCGGGCCGACAGGTCGACGGGCGGGTTGAGGTGTTCCAGGGCCGGGAGCTGACGTATGACGGGCTCGTAGTCCTCCGCGGTCTCGCCGGGAAACCCGTGCAGGTAGTTCCATGAGACGGACAGTCCCGTCTCGGCGGCGTCGCGGAGCATCCGGACGTTCTGGCAGCCGCTGACGCCCTTGTCCATCAGGTCGAGGACACGGCTGTTGAGGCTCTCGATGCCCGGCTGGACGTAGATGAGTCCGGCGTCGGCGAGGACCTGGAGCTGGGATCGGCGCATGTTGGCCTTGATCTCGATGTGCATGCGCAGGTCGTGGCCGCTGTCGATGATGCGGGGCAGCACGGTCTTGAGATAGCCCATGTCGAGGATGTTGTCGACGACGTACATGTCCAGGACGCGGTGCCGGCGCGCGAGGTCCATGATCTCCTCGTAGAACACGTCCGGGCTCTTGCTGCGGAACTGCATGAAGGAGCCGTTGAGTCCGCAGAACGTGCAGTGGTGCTTCTCGCCCCACCAGCAGCCGCGGGCTCCCTCGACGACGAGTTTGGGTTCGACCCAGTTGCGTGCCACGGACGCCCCGAGACGTTCGAAGTAGCCGCTGTAGTCGGGGGGAAGGATCGCGGCGGGCGGCAGCGGGCCGCTCGGCATCGGGTTGGCTACGGAGGTGCCGTCGGCGCCCCGGTGGCAGAGTCCCGCGACGGCGGCCGGTTCGGGCTTCTCGTCCTGCAGCGCCGACAGCAGCTGGGGGAAGGCCTGTTCGCCCTCACCCCGCACGACGTAGTCGACGAACGGGAAGTTGCGGTGGACCGAAGCACCCTGTTCCGCGTCGCAGTTGGCGCCGCCCATGACCGTGACGATGTGCGGGGCGAGCTTCTTGACCTGGCGGGCCGCGGCCAGCGCCGCGGTGTTCTGCTGGAACGTGGAGGTGAAGCCGACCACGTCGGGCTCGGCCTCGACGATACGGCGGGCGATCTCGGCGACGAACTCCGGTACCTGCTCGTGCAGTTGACGGGTCATACGCATCCGGGACCTGCGCAGCTTCCCCTCCATGACGCGCGCGAACTCCGCGTCCTTCCATCCGGGGTCGTCGTACAGCGCCGAGGAGAAGACCCAGTCGCCGCAGCCGAGGAAGTAGGACGACAGCGCGTAGTACTCGTAGTCCTCCGCGGAGAATTCGGTGCGGCTGGTGATCCAGTCCGTGAACTCCAGGTTGGCGTGCAGCACTTCGCAGGTGGCGCCGGGTACCCGCTCGTCGACGCTGCGTTTGAGGATGCCTAGGGCCAGGGAGGGCAGGTCGATGGGCGACCAGGGCATGTTGACCAGAAGGACGCGCACGGACGACTCCTTGTGAGGGCGCGGGACACGGCAGGGGAGCCCGGCCGGCCCGTGGCGGACCACGGG
>NZ_JBHWVI010000259.1:0-11225 GCF_042737005.1 Streptomyces sp. NPDC060027 | reverse complement strand
TGGATCCTGCAGGTCGCCGAGATCGCCGGTGCGGGGGACCCGGCCCCCGACGACTACGGGGTGCCGGTGGCCGCGGTCGCCTGCCACAAGGCGCAGCTGCTGGAGCAGCCCGTGTACGACGGCGCCTTTGCCCGTGCGGCCGCCCTGGTGCATGTCCTCGGCCGGTGCCGTTGGCTGGAGCGCTCCAACATGGCCGTCGCGGCGGCCACGGGCGTGATGTATCTGGAGGCCTCGGGCATCCCGGTGAAACCCACCCGGGACGACGCCGTCGCGCTGCGCGACCTGCTCCGCGACCCGGCCTGCACCGCCGCCAGGATCGCCGCGCTGCTGCGCTCCTGGCCTGCGGTCACCTGATCCGCGGGCGCTCACCGCCTCGACCGCGGCGGCGACCGCACCGGCTGCGACAGCTGACCACGACCACGACCACGATCGTGCCTTCGGGGCCACCGAAGGCGGGCGGTCCCATCAGCGGATCAGCGCCCGCCGTGCCATGGCCCGCAAGGCCCCTCCAGGACGAGCCGGCTCAGAGAACCCTGGCCACTCCCGCGTAGATGCCGCTGCCTTCCGGTGCCGGCGCCTCGGCCGACGTGAACCACTCCGTCGCCGTCACCAGGCCGGGCGTCACGAGATCGAGGCCGTCGAAGAAGCGCCGCACCTCAGCACGGGTGCGGAAACCGAGTTGGATGCCGCCCTTGGCGTACTCGGCGGTGACCTGTGCGGCGAGTTCCGGATAGAGGTCGGAGGCGGCGTGCGACAACACCAGATAGCTTCCCGAGGGCAGCGTCTCGACCAGATCGCGGACGATGCCGTGGGCGTCCTGTTCGTCGGGGACGAAATGCATCAGCGCTATCAGCGACAGGGCTATCGGGCGGGTGAAGTCCAGGATGTGCCGGGCGTGTTGGACGATGTCCCGCGGCCGCCGTACATCCGCCTGGATGTAGTCGGTGACTCCCTCGGACCGGCTGACCAGCAGCGCCTCGGCGTGACGCAGCACGATCGGGTCGTTGTCGGTGTAGACGACCCTCGCCGTCGGCGTGATGTCCTGGACGATCTGGTGGAGGTTGGGCTTGGTGGGAATGCCGGTGCCGATGTCCAGGAACTGGTCGACACCCTGCTCCGCGAGCCAGGCGGACGCCCGGTGCATGAACGCACGATTCTGCCGCGCCGCGTCCTTCGCCTCGGGAGGCAGCTGCTTTCCCACCGCTTCGTCGACCGGGTAGTTGTCCTTGCCGCCCAGCAGCCAGTCATAGACCCGCGCGGGATGCGGCCTACTGGTGTCGAGCGGTGGAAACGACTGCGGGTCGATCGTCATGGCTGCTCCCATCGCACCACGGAAACGCGGCAGGCCGAGTATTTGATCATCCTACTCGGACGTCTCATGTGATCTGCGCGGTACGGGAGTTGGGCGTGGACCGGTCGGTACCGTCGTGCGGGCGGCCGACGTTGCCGTCCGGACGGATGGATCCGGTCGCCACGACGACCACTTGATCCTCCGCACTCCACTCGCGGCGCTCACCCTTGTGCGGGTTGAGGCGGACACCGTGGTCGGGAGAGGACGACCACCGGTCGCGACGGCGGTAGCCGATCGCGCATTCGCCGCGGTCGCGCGCCGCCGCGACCACGGTCGCGAACGTCGCCGTCGTGCCCTCGCGGACGTAGTGTCCGGCCGGACGCAGGCTGATGCCGCTGCCCTCCGCGGAGAACAGTTCGTCGAACACGGCGGCCAGATGAGGGCTCTGCGCGATCTGTGCCATGAGCAGGCCGGTCAGTTCCCCGCTGACGATCACGTCGGAGCCGGGGTCGAGCGGAGCGAGTGCGCGGTTGCGGTCGTCGGTCAGCTCGGTGACCACCCGCACGCGGTGTCCGGTGCGCTGTTCCAGCAGCCTGAGGCTCAGCAGAGTGACCAGGGTCCAGTCGTCGGGGCGGTCGGGTCCGGCGCCCGGATCGGGGCCGAGGACGAGGACCGCGTCATAGGGGGCGAGGTCGAGTCCGAGGAGGGACTCGGGCCGCGACAGAGCGGACGGCCGGTGACGTACCTTCAGCCGGCCGTCGTCCGGTGCGCGGGGCTCCGACTCCCGAGCCGGAGCGGGGACGGAGCCTTCGGTCCCGGGTACGGCCCCTTCGGTCCCGGCGACGCCTCCATCAGTGAGGACGTCCAGCACCGAACCGGGGCGCGCGCTGTCGCGCAACTGGCCGATGACCAGGGGCGCCCGCCGGTTCCAGCCGAGCAGGAGCAGTCGGGAGGCGTCCCCGGTGGACGCCGCGGCGGTGGCACGGGCCGACGCGTCGACGAGGTGACGACAGTCCTGGGCGCCCGCGGAGGTGTCGTCGCGCGTGACGACGATCAGGCGGCTGCCCGGCTCGATGACGGTCCGCGGGCAGGGATTGAGCACCGTACGCCCCTCCGCCGTGAGCAGCCCGACCACACACGAGGTGGCATGACCCAGCAGGGCCGCGCCGAAGGGCCGTCCCTGGAACGCGGTGGCGTCGGCGAGGTGGAACTCGTCGCCGGCGAAGTCCAGGAGATCGCGCAGTACGAGGGACAGACCGGGGCGTCCGGCGCACTGCGCGATCAGCCGGGCGGTGACGGTGTCCGACTCCAGCACCGTGCCGCGCGGCCCGGCGGCCAGCCGGGCGGGTGCCCGGAAACGGTCGTCGCGCACTGCGGCCAGCACGGGCGGGCCTCCTTCCCCCTCCCCGAGGACCGTGCGCAGCGCCAGGAGTACGCGCAGCACCTCGGCGTCGCCCGTGGCCTCGCCGGACGGCAGCACCAGCACCGTACGCGCCGTACGCGGACTGACCAGGGCCAGCACGGCGGGGTCGCTCGCGGGCCCGCTGCGGCAGACGACGCGACCGCGGCCGGCCGCACCGACGTGAGCCGCGAGGGCCCGCTCCATCTCCGTCTTGTCCCGGTCGGCGAGCACGACCACCGCACGCGGTCGCGGCCAGGCCTGGGCGGCCACCAACTCGGCCACCACCGTGAACACCTGGTCCGACCAGCCGAGCACCACGGCATGCCCGTGCTCCAGCACGGTCGACCGCCCACGGCTCAGCTCCGTCAGCCGCTTCTCCAGACCCGCGGTGATCACACCGACCAGCGTCGAGACGCAGAGCAGGGCCACCAGGCCGAGCAACGCCGCCAGCACCATCCGCAAGGGCGTTCCGGTCACGTCACCCAGCCGCAGTGTCTGGGCGCTCGTCCGCCACACCGCCGCCAGCCGCCCCGGAAGAGACCGCGGCGAGCCGGGATCCGTCCACACCAGCAGCGCGCTCACCGGAACGACGACAGCCAGGCAGGAGACCACCAGCCAGCCCATCAGCGTGCCCGTACTGCGCGCCAGCGTTCGGTCGAACCGGTACCGCACCCGGCCCCGAAACGACCCCGGCCGCCGCCCCTCCCGCTCCACTCCCACCCCCACACCGAACTCGGCACAGCCGGACCCGGCCGCCCCACTCACCGGCCCGGGTACCGGCGGGCCGCGCTTGCACAGTGCGGCTTTTGCCACCAGGACACGCGGCTTTCACGCGTCGATTCATTCTTTCGGGCAGCCACGGCGGACCGCGGGAGCCTCGGTTGCGGGGCCCCGCGAGCGCACGCAGGCTGAAGAAGGAACCCGTGGCAGGGGATGGTCGTCGTGAGCGGACCCGCAGGCCGGACGCCCGGGCTGTTCTCGCGCCGGGACCGTGCGGTCATCGCCGCCGCCTCGATCGCGATGCTGCTCGTGCAGATGGACTGGTTCGCGCTGAACCTGATGCTGCCCGTGATCGCCCGCGACTTCGGGACACCGACCACGGACCTGCAGTGGCTGGTGAGCGGCTACATGCTGACCCTCGGGGCCCTGATGATCGTCGGGGGGCGGGCAGCCGACATCTACGGTCGAAGACGGGTCATCGTCTGGGGGCTGACGGGCTTCGCCGTGATGTCCGTGGTGTGCAGCGCCGCGCAGAACGCGGCGTGGCTGACCGCGGGACGCGTGGTGCAGGGGATGACGGCGGCGCTGATCCTCCCGGTCGCCGTGGCGGTGGTGACCTCCCACTTCCGCGACGACCGTCAGGGACGGGCCGTCGGGACGGTTCTCGCCTTCAGCGCGATCGGCACCGCGCTGGGGCCTTTCGTCGGCGGGGCGTTCGCCGAGCTCGTCAGCTGGCGGGCGGTGTTCCTGCTGAACGTGCCGTTCTGCGCGCTGGCGGCGCTGCTCATGCTGCGGTACGTGAAGGAGTCGCGGGACGAAGGGGCCGCGCGGGGGATGGACCTGCCGGGTGCGGTCACCCTCGCCGGCGGCCTGACCGCGGCCATGCTCGCCGTCGACCAGGGAGCGCGCTGGGGCTGGGGCTCGGTGACCACCGTGGCATGCTTCGCCGTCGGCGCCGTGTCGCTGTGGCTGTTCGTGGTGCTCGAGCGACGTACGGCGGAACCATTGATCGACCTGGCCCTGCTGCACAACAGGCCGTTCGTCACGGTGACGGCGGCCGGAACGGTGTCGAACGTCGTGTACTGCCTCACGGCAGTGCTGGCGGCGCTGTATCTGCAGCAGGCACGCGGGCTGTCGCCCTTGGAATCGGGACTGGTCTTCCTGGCGCTGTCGGCGGGCGACGGCGCGGCGAGCTACTGGTCCGGACACCTGGCGCGCCGGTGGCGGGCGGAGGTACTGATGGCCGCGGGGCTGCTCATCAGCGGAGCGGCCCTGTTCGCGCTGACCTGGGCGCATTCCCTTGCGCTCTACACCGCCGTGTTCGCGGTCGTGGGCGTCGGCATCGGGCTCGGCTGGGCACTCACCAACGCGGCGACCCAGTCGTACGTGTCCGCCGGGCGACTGGCGGCGGCTTCCGGACTGGTGCTGACGTCGCTGGTGTTGTGGGGCGCGGTGGCCGTGACGGTGGCCGCGACCGTGCTGGAGGCGATCAGCGGATCCGCCGGCGCAGCGGCCTCCGACGGCCCGGCGATCCAGGAACTGCTCCGGGCGGCCGCCGTCCTGTCCGTGGCCGGCGCCGGGCTGCTCGTGCCACTCATCCGCTCCAACAGGGGGACACCCGCCCAGGAGTCCAGGGCGGAGGAGACCGAGGCAGCTCCAGGGCTTCGCTCCTGAGGCGCCCGTCGACCCCGCCGTGAAAAGGGAGTGGTACCGGTCGATGGACCTGCTGCCGACCGGGCGGCGCCTCTCCCGTCTGACGGGGCCTCGCTGGTTCGTGGCCCCGCGCAGCGGATGAGCCCGCGTGCCGGGTTTTGAATCACGCTTTACGCGGCACCCGCAACCGTGGACGACCTGATGCTGTCCAACAGAGCAGTGAGGCAGGCACGATGGTGAGCCGGGGTAGATGTGAAGCGACGTAGCGGTATATCGATGGCACTCGTCATGGTCGCGGTGCTGGCGGGCACCAGCGCCTGCGGTGGGGGGACACCGAAGGCGGGTTCCGACGACGGGAAGGGCGCGTCCGGGAAGGCGTCGGCGAGCGCGAAGCCGTCCCCCTCGAAACCCGCGGGTCCACCGATGCTGCTGGAGACGATCACTCCGCAGACCGGCGCCACGGTCGGCGTCGCGATGCCGATCTCGGTGATCTTCACCAATCCGGTGGCCGAGAAGGCCCGGGCCGGCGTCGAGAAGCACATGAAGGTGACGGCTTCCCAGCCGACGACGGGCGCGTGGCACTGGTTCGGTGACCGGCGCGCCGACTGGCGGCCCAAGGAGTACTGGGCTTCCGGTACGAAGGTGAAGGTCGTCGCCGACATGAAGGGCGTCACCAACGGCAACGGCCGCTACGGCGTACGTTCCTACACCCACGATTTCACCGTCGGCGACGACGTCCGGGCGGACGTGTCCGTCACCGGTCACACCCTGAAGGTCCAGAAGAACGGTCAGCCGGTGCGCACGCTGTCGATCAACGCGGGGAGTTCCGAGTACCCCACGTGGAACGGCACGATGGCGGTGATCGACAAGCAGGAGAAGGTCCACATGACCTCGTGCAGTGTCGGCATCAGCTGCACCAAGGGCGCCCCCGACTACTACGACCTGACCCTTCCCTGGGATGTGCACCTCACCCAGTCCGGTACCTACGTCCACTACTCGACGGGTGACCCGAACCCCGGCAGTGGCAGTGCCCGGGGTTCGCACGGCTGCGTCCACCTGTCGATCTCCGACGCCAAGTGGTTCTACGGCCAGGTCAAGCAGGGCGACCCGGTGACCGTCACGGGCTCCCCGCGGGCGAAGGCCTCGCCCGACAACGGCTACGCCGCGTTCAACCTGAGCTGGGAGCAGTGGCTGGCGGGCAGCGCGAGCGGAGCCACCAGCGCGGGGTGACGTACGGGTCCGGGGCGGTCAGAACAGCATGGCCAGATCGCCCGGCCGCACCCGTACGGTGACGGGGAGGGTGGCCTCCACTTCCCCGTCGGCGCCGTAGGGCACGGGGCGGTCCGCCTCGATGCGGATCTCCCGGCCCCGCAGGATCACGACCTCGGGCCGCTCGGTGTGGGCTCCGGTCTTGAGCTCGTTCATCAGGGTGAAGAACAGACGGCGCGGGGCCTCCCTGATCATGACGATGTCCAGCAGGCCGTCGTCCACGCGGGCGGCGGGGGCGATGATGCGCCCCGAGCCGTAGTAGGCCGAGTTGGCGGCCACGACGGTGTAGCCGCGGTGCCGGTGCTCCTGGCCGTCGACGGTGACGCGGTACGACGCCGGGCGCCAGCCGGTGACGGCGCGCAGCCCTCCGGCGTAGTAGGAGGCGGCACCGCGGAGCACGCGGGCCTGGTTGGCGTGCTGGTTGGCCAGCGCGTCGACGCCCGCGTACACGCTGCCCAGAACCACGCCGCGGGGGTGCACCGCCGATTCCACCTCGATGGTATCGACGCGTCGCGGCTCGTTGTGGAGCAGGACGCGGGCCAGGTCCTCGGCCGCGGTGGGCAGTCGGAGTGCGCGGGCGAAGTCGTTGCCGCGGCCCGCCGGGACCAGACCGAGGACGGTGTCCGTCCCGCTGAGGGCACCGCCGATGCCCCCGGCGATCCCGTCACCGCCGACGGCGAGCACGACCCGGCCCTGTTCCCCGGCGCGGAGTGCGAGTTCCTGAGCGTGCGCGAGACTGCGGCTGTACTCGGTGTCCAGCCCGGCTCCGGCCTCCCGAAGCAGGCGGGCGACCTGGAGCAGCGCCGCCGCCCCGGTGGAGCCACCCGCGGTGGGATTGACGACGGCGGTGAACTGTCGCATCGGTGTGCCTCCGGGCGCTGAGGGGTGGGACGGGACGGGGGAGGGGCGGAACCTGAGAACGGCGATGGCAGGGGAGCCGGAGCCTGATGACGGTCCGGCGGCCCCACGGCCGCCGGACGACGTTCGTGGTGGGAGTCAGTCCACGGGCAGCAGGATCCCGGGGTTGAGCAGGCCGTCGGGGTCCAGCCGCCGCTTGACCGCCCGCAGGGCCTCGATGCCCAGCGGCCCGGCCTCCTGGACGTACGAGTCGCGGTGGTCCGTTCCCACTCCGTGGTGGTGGCTGATCGTTCCTCCCGCGCTCAGGACGGCCTCGTTGGCGGCCTGCTTGGCCGGTGCCCAGTGGGCCACGGCGTCCTCGCCCTGGGCGGAGACCACGGTGAAGTAGAGCGAGGCACCGTTCTCGTAGACGTGCGAGATGTGGCACATGACCAGGGGCGGGGTTCCCGCCGCGGAGAGCGTCTCGGTCAGCGCGGTGCGCACGGCGGCGTAGAGCTCGGGCACGCGCGACCAGAAGGTGGCGGTCTCCAGGGTCTCGGCGAAGGCCCCGGCGTCGAGCAGGGAGTCCCGCAGATAGGGCGCCGCATAGCGGCCGTGCGCCCAGCGTTCGCCGGGCTCGGCCCCGAGGTAGGTGCCTCCGGCGGCGCGCAGGACCTCGGCGGCCCGTTCACGGCGGTGGGCCGTGTCCTCCTCGGTCCCCTCATAGCCGGCGATGGCGGTGCATCCGGCGTTCGTCGGTACCTCGGCCGAGCCGATGGCATCGGGCTGGGCGAGACCGATGAACGTCTCTGTCTCGTCGGACAGCCGCAGCACCGTGGGGCGCGGTCCGTCCTGGGCGAGCCGGCGCAGCGCGGTGGCGCCCTCCTCGAAGGAGGCGAAGCGCCACCCTTCGTAGATACGGGTCCGCGGCAGTGGCCTGATCCGCACGGTGACGGCGGTGATGACCCCGAAGGCGCCCTCGGAGCCGAGGATCAGTTGCCGCAGATCGGGTCCGGCCGCCGATCGTGGCGCGCGGCCCACGTCCAGGGTGCCTTCCGGGGTGGCGACGGTGAGGCCGAGGACCATCTCGTCGAAGCGGCCGTATCCCGCGGAGGCCTGTCCGCTGGAGCGGGCTGCGGCGAATCCGCCGATGGTGGCCCACTCGTAGGACTGGGGGAAGTGTCCGAGGGTGAAGCCGTGTTCGGCCAGCAGCGCCTCCGCGTCGGGGGCGCGCAGGCCCGGCTCGAGCGTGGCGGTGCGGGAGACGGGGTCGATGCCGATCAGCCCGTTCATACGGCGCAGGTCGAGGGCGACGAAGGCGCTCCGCTCGGGGGCGAGGCCGCCGACGACGGAGGTACCGCCACCGAAGGGGACGACGGCGAGGCCGTGCGCGGCGCAGGCGCGCAGCACGGCGAGCACCTCGTCGTGGGTGGCGGGCAGGACGACGGCGGCGGGGGCGTCCCCGGCGTCGCCCGCGCGGATCTTCAGCAGGTCGGGCGTGGACTTTCCGCGGGTGTGCCGGATCCGGCTCTCCGCGTCGGTGTGCACATGGGCCTCTCCGCCGACGGCGTCGGCCAGCGCCCGCAGGGCGGGGGCGGGCGGCGGCTCGGGGACGGAGATCTCCTCAAGAGCGTGTGTGTCGTTGTCCCGCGGTTTGACGCCGAGCAGGTCCCGCAGCAGTCCGGTCACCGAGTCGGGCAGGGGTGCCGCCTTGGCGGGGTCGCCCCAGCCACTCCACAGCATGTCCATGAACGTTGTCCTCATCGGTCGGTTCGTGACGCGCCGTCTCCCGCACGGCCGCACAGGGCGTTACACTGTTACACATGACGCCTATTCGTCACAACCACTCGGACAGTGATCCCGTCCTCGACGCCGTGCGCGACTGCGTGCTGGCGGTCGGAGTCCGGCGCACGACCCTGACCGACGTGGCCCGCCGCGCCGGCGTCTCGCGGATGACGCTCTACCGCCGCTGGCCCGATGTGCGCTCGCTGGTCGGTGATCTGATGACCCGTGAGTGGGTCGACGTGGCGACCCGGGCCATGCCGCAGCGGCAGCCGGACCGGGAGACGCGCGCCCTGATCGTGGACGGGCTGGTCACCGGGGTCGAGGCCTTCCGGGCCCACCCGCTCTTCCGCAAGATCATCGACGTCGACCCCGAGCTTCTGCTGCCCTATGTACTGGACCGCCGCGGAGCCAGCCAGGAAGCCCTGCTGGGCCTGCTGGCCGACGCTCTGACGGAGGGCCACGCCGACGGATCGGTGCGCAAGGCCCCCACGAGACGCCAGGCCCGTGCCGTGCTGCTCGTGGTCCAGTCCTTCACCCTGTCGCTGCGGACCATGACCGACGAGGACGACCCCGAACTGACCAGCACCGCCTTCCTCGACGAGCTGCGCACCCTTCTGGAGAGGACCCTCACGCCATGAGCCCCACAAGCAGTCCGTCCGGACCCGCCGCCCCGCGCTCCGGATCGTCGCTCTCCGCCGCCCGCCGCCGACGCGAACTGACCGAGGCCGTGGGCGGCGACGTGGTGGACGTCCTGGTCGTCGGACTGGGCGCCACCGGCTCCGGGGTCGCCCTGGACGCCGCCGCGCGCGGTCTCAGCGTCGTCGCCGTCGACGCCCACGACCTCGCCTTCGGTACTTCGCGCTGGAGTTCCAAGCTCATCCACGGCGGACTGCGCTACCTGGCGTCCGGGCAACTCGACGTCGCCCACGAGAGCGCGGTCGAGCGCGGTGTCCTGATGGGCCGCACGGCTCCTCACCTGGTACGCGCCCAGCCTTTCGTGCTGCCCCTGACGCCCTTGGTGTCGCGCGGACAGGCCTCGCTGGCCTGGACCGGATTCCGGGCCGGCGACACCCTGCGCCTCGCGGCCCGCACCTCCCGCGCCACCCTGCCCGCGCCGCGCCGCCTCTCCGCCGTGGAGGCCCGTCACCTGGCGCCGTCCGTGCGCCCCGGCGGCCTGCGCGGAGGCCTGCTGTCCTGGGACGGCAGGGTGACCGACGACGCCCGGCTCGTCACCGCGCTCGCCCGCAGCGCCGCGGCCCACGGCGCGAAGATCCTCACCCGGGTCAGGGCCCTGGAGGTCGGTGGGACCGGTGCCCGTGTGCGCGACGAACTCACCGGAGAGCAGGGCGAGATCAGGGCCCGTGCGGTGATCAACGCGTCCGGCGTATGGGCGGGCGACCTGGTCGACGGCATCCGCATCCGGCCCTCGCGCGGAACCCATCTGGTCCTGCGCGGCGACCTGTTCGGCCATCTGCCCACCGGCCTGCACATCCCGATCCCGGGCGAGACCAATCGGTTCGTGCTCGTCCTGCCCCAGGACGACGGCCGCGTGTACGTCGGCCTGACCGACGAGCCGGTCGACGGTGACATACCGGACGTGCCGGAGGTGCCCGAGTCGGACATCGGGTTCCTGCTGGATGTCCTCGGCTCCGCCCTGGACGCTCCGGTGAGGCGCCATGACGTCGTCGGGGCCTTCGCGGGGCTGCGCCCCCTGCTGGACGCGGCGCCGACGCGGTCGGGAGAGGCCGCCCGCACCTCCGACATCTCGCGCCGGCACGCCGTCCTCACCTCCGGCGAAGGCGTGATCACCGTGGTCGGCGGCAAGCTCACCACCTATCGGCGCATGGCGCAGGACGCCGTGGACGCGGCGGTCGAGGCCCGCAGCCTCCGCGCCGGTCCCTCGACCACCGCCTCCCTGCCGCTGGTCGGAGCCGCCGCCCCGCACCGGCTCGGCTCGCTGGCCGCTCCCGGCCACCTGATCCGCCGTTACGGCACCGAGGCCCCCGCCGTTCACGCGCTCGGCGCCCGCGACCCCCACTGGAACGAGCCCGTGGTGCCCGGCCACCCCGTCACCCGCGCCGCCCTGCTGTGGGCCGTGCTGCACGAGGGCGCCCTGGACGAAGCCGACCTCCTGGACCGGCGTACCCGCATCGGCCTGGTGCCGCAGGACCGGGAAGCGGCTGTGGCCGCCGCCCGGGAAGCGCTCGACGCGGCCGCCGCCCAGCCTGCCTGACGCGTCGCCACGGGCAGCCCCGCACGCGACGGCCC
>NZ_JBHWVI010000258.1:0-11260 GCF_042737005.1 Streptomyces sp. NPDC060027 | reverse complement strand
TGCCCGTAACACCACCGTCCAGCACCCGCCCCCGAGTACCCGAAGCGCCCCGCCACCAGTACTTATACCCAGGGATTGAGGAATCCAGCACTAGTTCACACATGTTCCCGGTGCGGTCGGGATACCTGTGGTAGCAGTGGATGTCGGCGAAGCGTGAAGCCGCATCGGCTCGGCTTGGGAACTGCGGCAGTGAGCGCAGGCCGGTTAAGCGTCTTGGCCTGCGTATCCGAGTTTGTTGCCGACCGTGAGTTGCCGACGCGCTTCCATCAAGGCGAATCCCAGCAGATTGAGTCCCTGCCACAGGGCGGGGGTTGCCGCGCGGTCGTCATCGGCCGCCAGCCCGATGCCCCAGGTTCTGTCCTGAGGGCTCGCCTCGACCAGGATCCGTGATGCGGTGCTGGCGAGATAGGTGCACAAGTCGGGGTTCTGACGGAACTTGGCTACGTTGCCGGCAACGACCAACGGCCACCTTTCCCGCCTCCAGAATGGTTCTTCGAAACCCCGCACCCGGCGACCCGCCTTCATGGCAGCCCGGGGATCCCGCGTCGCGAGGACCTCTGCATGAGCGTGCTCATCACCGAAGAGCCGGGCCTTTCCCGCCATCATCCAATGTTCGGCGGTGACATATTCAATCCCGTCCACCGTGAACGGTGACGGCCACCACTGGCTCAGGCATCCCGCCCCTATGCCGCCGTTGAATTCCGGAAGTGGTTTCCAGAACATCACGAAATCACGGCTGCCCGCGGACGCGACGGCAGCGCGGCGCCATTTTCTCAGGGATGCCTCCCAGTCCGGTTCTCCGGAAACCGCAACAGCATCGGACTCTTCACTGCTCATTTCGCTGATCCTGCCATATAGGAACCCGAGTAGCGATCGGTTTGTCTCCGGCGCCAAGGACACTGCTGTATCAGCACAATTAGGGGCAGGCTGTTGCCCTGATCGCCCTGGACGCTCCGCCCGACCGCACCAACGTCTTCACGGCCTGGTTTGCCTGATGGCGCCTCAGATAATGCTCCTGCCGGATCGCCCAGCCGAGCCGACGTTGCCGGCAGGCAGCGTCCTTCATCGTCCGCGGGAAGCGTGCAGGGACGCACACATGGTTGAATCTTCCCCCAGCTGAAGCAGGGGGATTCCTGGCTCACGCTGCCTGCGGGTCAGCGACCCGGCAGGTTTTCCGCGATCAGCACCAGCCGGGTTGAAACCAGCCCGGTTTGATACAGCAAAGCTTGGAGGTGCATGTGCTGTCTTGGCTCTCGATCAGCACGGTCTGCGCGCTTGGTTGCCGCACCGCACGGCGTGCACCTTACCCAATCAGGGGGACGGTGTTTCGCCCTGAGGGCGAAATCCCGTTTCCTGCCTTGCTCCGCAGGAGTCCGATTCCTCCTCGGCCTGAAGGCCGAGGCATCCTCGGAGGAACTCGGTGAAGGCAGATGGCCGGTGCGGCGGAAGCGCGATGCCCGCTCCGGGCGGGTCCATTTCCGTCACGGCCTGAGGAACCCGGCCTCCGTCAGGACCTGCTGGCCCTCGACGGACTGCACCAATGCCATGAACGCCTTCGCCGCGGCGGCGTTGGGGGCGTCCCTGAGGAGGGCGATCGGATAGGCGTTGATTGCGTTGGCGGACTCGGGGAACTCCACGCCCTCGACCTTGTCTCCTGCCGCATGGACGTCGGTCTTGTAGACAACGGCGGCGTCGGCCTCCTTCAGCTCGACCTTGGTCAGGGCACCCTTGACGTCCTGCTCGTAAGACACTGGCTTCAGTGTCAGCTTGCCGGCTTTCAGCGCCTTCTGGGCAGCTGCACCGCAGGGCACCTCCTTGTCGCACAGAACGACCTTCAAACCGGACTTGGTGAGATCCTTCAGGGAGGAGATCTTGTCCGGGTTGCCGGGCAGGGTGGCGATTTCCAACTGGTTGCGCACAAAGGTCGCCGGGGGGCTGGAGACGTTCCCCGCGGCCGTCACGATCGCCATGGTCTTGGAGCTCGCCGCGGCGAAGACATCGGCCGGAGCCCCACCGGTGATGCTCGCGGCCAATGAGTCACTGCCGCCGAAGCTGAAGTTCACCTCCGTACCAGGATGCTTCTCCTCGAACTCCTTGCCCAGGGTCGTGAAGCTCTCCTTCAGCGATGCGGCCGCGAACACCGTCACAGTGCCGGACAGCCCGTTCGGACCGGACACAGTCGCCGAGGAGCCGGAATCGGATGCGGTGGAGCCGGACGAGGAGGAACAGGCGCTCAGGGCTATCAGCGCAGCGGCTCCGGCGCTGGCGACCTGAAGCGTCCGAGAGGTCCGGCGCACGGTATGGGTCATCAAGATCTACTCCCTTGGTGTTGTGTGCTCATGGCTGCTTCAAGAAAGGAGTCGTCGTCGGACTCTTCTCTTCGCTGTACGGCTTTGGGACGCCAGGTGACTACGACACCCGCCGGAACACGGGCTCCAGCCGCAGCGCCCCGGCCACTCCACTGCTGATCGCGTATACCGTCGGAACACTTCGCGTCTGCACCGGTCCGCCCCCCAGGAATGCATCGGCGGCCATGGCTCGAGGAAGACTGCAGCCTGAAGTGTTGGTGGTCCGCCCGTATCCAGCGTCCTTTTGGATGCCGATCACGAGGAACCTGCTGCTGCGTTTCCGCAACTTGTCACCTCGGCGGTCAGTTTCCGCAGAGAACGAGTGCCTCATCGTCCCGTCGCTGCGTGCACGAGCTACGTTACCGGGCAGGCGTGCGTGCTCAGACGATGATGCCGCAGGTGCAAGGTGAATGCTACTCGCACCATCGGATAATCGTGATTCTGGCTATGAACGGGTGGCATCTGCGCTCACGCGAGATGCCCCATTCGGGCGCGGTCAGACGGACATGCGGAAGATGACCCGGGAGCCGCCTCTTCGTGAGCGGACAGCGCGACCGGTCTAGCGACGTCGAATCCGTGCTGCACCCCGGGCGGATCCTCGTCCTGTCCCCAGGCGGCCAAATGCATGGCGCCACAGGGGAGAAGCCGTGACGTTCCGCTGGAGGTCGGGCCGTGGCTGGGGTCGGGAAGTAGAAAAGGGAACGTGATCTGAGTACTCATTACCCATGTATTGATCGAAGTGAGCGCCTAGCGTCTTCCGTGCTGCGGAAAGAGTGACGTCCGCATGCACTAATCCGTCCCCCAGCCCTCAGGAATCGCGCATGTACACCACAGTCAATGGATCCGAGCATCCTTTGGGGAGCGATCCGGAAGCCACTGCTGTGGATCTTGTCCGTGGCACGTGGGGACTCACCGGGACCAAACTGGTCTGCGGCGCCGGCGTGTGCGGAGCCTGCACGATCCAGGTGGACGGTATCCCCAAGGTGGCCTGCCTGACTCCTGCAGTCGCCCTGGCGGGCAGAAGCGTCACCACGGTGGAGGGGCTGCAGGGTGCTCATCCAGTCCAGCGCGCCTTCGCCGCTCATGACGCGCTGCAGTGCGGGTACTGCACGCCCGGGTTCGTCATGGAGTCTGCAGCATTCGTCGACCGCTGGCGGGCCGAGCATCCGGGCATGGTTCCCTCACGGCAGGACATCGCCGCAGCGCTGGCAGGCCATCTCTGCCGCTGTGGGGCCTACCAAGGTATCTACGACGCCGTCGCGGCTGCCTGCACCGGCGAATTCGACACCGCTGCTCCCTTCCCGCGTGTGGAGGCGGGTGAAAAGGTAACCGGCGAGGCGCTGTACACAACGGACTTCTGTGCAGAAGGACTTCTCGAAGGCGTCATCATTCGCTCCCGTCACGCGCACGCACGTGTGACAGCCGTCGATGGCGGTGGCGCCGAGCTGGTCGACCTCCTGCCGGCCGACCGCACCGTACGCTACGTGGGCCAGCCCATTGTTGCCCTCGCCGCCGATTGTCTGGCTTCGGCCCTGGTCGCTGTGGAACAGGTCAAGGTGAGCTACGACGTGCTGCCCTCCGCAGCCGACCTCACGCAGGCGGAACTTCCCGACAGCCCGCTCGTCTACGCGAGCAGGAAGCAGAGGAAGCAGGCGCCCACCTCCGCTGAAGGCCCCGCATTCCCCGCAGCATGGAATGGGAACGTCAGGGGTCCGGCACGGATGAGCTGGCGCGGTGGGCTGGCCGCCAAGCGCATTGAACAGGCACGGAGCCGGAAGGACACCACGCACCTCGTCGAAGGCACCTTCACCGCGGAACCCCAGGTACATACCCCCCTGGAGCCGCATGCCTGCCTTGCTTCCTGGGATAGCGCCGGTGACCTTCATCTGCAGATCTCCACTCAGGCGTTGGTGGCGGTGGCCGAGCAGGCCGCCGAACACTTTGGTCTGAAAGCCAGTCAGGTCCATGCCTCGGCGGTGCATGTGGGAGGTGGCTTCGGCGCGAAACTTGCCTTTACTAGCGAGGCCATCGCGGCTGCCGAACTTGCCCGTCTGCACCAGGCTCCCGTGCGGGTCGTCCTCAGCCGTGCCGAGGAACTCACCGACGGCGGCCACCGGCCCGGCGCGCGTGCCGCTATTGCCCTGTTGACCGACGAATCAGGTGACCTGGCAGCCCTCACCCTTGACGTGCACGGCGACGGCGGCGTTTCCACGGGTTCCGGCGTGGCGATGCTTGCCCGCTTTATCTACGGCAAGGCTCCCCGCAGGCTGAGGGACTACGACATTCTCACCAACCGGCCCCCGGCGACACCGTTTCGCGGGCCTGGCGGCCCTCCGTTGGCCTGGGCGCTCGAGCAATCCGTGGATGAGGCGGCTCATCGCTTGGGAGAGGACCCGATTGCGCTGCGTCGGCGCTGGGACGGCAACCCCAAGCGTGAAGCCCTGTACCGCAGAGCGGAAAGCCTGCCGCTGTGGACCCAACGGCCTGCCAGCGGGTCCCAGAGCGGCCGCTTCCGACGCGGTGTGGGCGTGGCCGCCGCGAACTGGATGTACTACCTCGATCCAGGAACCCAAGTCGAACTCGTTGTCACGGGCGGCGTGGTCGTGGCCCGTACCGCCACACAGGACATGGGCCAAGGATCCCGTTCCGTCCTCGCCCGTGTCGTCGCCCTGGAACTGGGACTGCCCCTCAACCGGGTCCGCGCCGAAGTGGGCAACACTGCGACGGTCCACGGACCCACTTCGGGCGGAAGCCGCACCACCACCTCCATCGGCCCCGCTGCCCGGGACGCCGCCCTCCGCCTGCGTACCGCTCTGGCCCGTCGCGGCAAGGTCACCACGAGCGAAAGCATTGAGCACCTCCTCGAAGGGGCCGAAGGTCTCAGGGTGGTCGGCAAACGGCCGCGCGATCGCCGCGGCTACGTCACGCCGATCGCGGTCGACAACGTCGCCATCGGCCGCGGCTTCTCGGGCTCGGTCCATGTCACCGAAGTCGAAGTCGACACACGCCTCGGCCAGATCAGGGCCACCCGCATCTGGGGAGGCATTGCTGTTGGCCGTATCTATTCCCGTCCACTGGCCACCAGCCAGTGCCAGGGAGCCATCATCCAAGGCATCGGATACGCGCTGTACGAAGAGCGTGTCACGGACCCGGCAACCGGCGTCGTCTTGACGGACAACCTCGAGGACTACCGGATTCCAGGGATCGGTGACATCCCCGAGATGGACATCTACTTCCACGAGGACGGCTTCGACCACGTCGACGGCGGGGGAGTGGGCCTGGGAGAGGTGTCCACGCTGCCCGTTGCCGCCTCGCTGGGCAATGCCGTCTACGCCGCAACCGGCTGGCGCCCCCACCACCTCCCGATCCGCCCCGACCGCCTGCTCGAAGGAATTCGCGCGTGAACCAGCCCCGCACCCTCAGCGAGACCGCCGAATCCGTCCGTACCTTGCGGGGCGAGCTCCGCGCCGGCGGCACCGATCGGGTCGCGCGCGTTCGCGCAGGCATCGCGCAGGGAAGCGCCATTCAGATCCCTCCGCTCCCCGACCTCAACGGCATCACCGCCCAGGCCGACGGCACCGTGCGGCTGGGCGCGCTGACCCTCATCAGTGAACTGGCCGACGATCCCGTCCTGCAAACCCACTACCCTGCCCTGACCTTGACCGCAGGAGCCCTAGCCACGCCCCAGATCCGTGCGGCCGGCACCCTGGGCGGCAACCTGCTCCAGCACAATCGCTGCTGGTACTACCGCAATCCCCACTTCACGTGCTACCGCAACGGCGGCGACAGTTGCCCGGCACGCACCGGGGTCCACCACCACGCCGTGGTCATCGACCAGGGACCGTGCGTCGCCCCGCACCCGTCGTCGATCGCCATGGCCCTGATCGGCTACGACGCCTGGATCGATGTCCATGAACGGGGCGCATTCCACATCACCGATCTCTACGGCGACGGATCCGACCCCACGCACGACCACCTGCTCGATGCGCACGACGTACTCACGGCGGTCACCCTGCCCGCACCGCTGCCCGGCGAGCGCGCCGCTTACCATCGCGCCATCAGCCGTGCCAAGGCGGAATGGCCCCTGGTTGAGGCGGTCGCCCGGCTCACGCTCTCGGCCGGCGTGATCGAAACGGCAGCTGTCACCGCTGGCGGCATCGCTCGCACTCCGCTGCGGCTGCCTGCCGTGGAAGCCGCCCTGGTGGGGCGCTCGGCAACTGCCGAGAACCTGCTCGCCGCCGCCGAGGAAGCCACCCATGGCTGTTCGCCACTTCCGCACACTCAATACAAGGTGGAGCTCCTGCGCGACACCGTCCTTGAAGTACTCGAGCGTGCGGCCTGGAGCGGAACCGTCCGCTGACCTCCGATACAACTACGACGACAGCAGACGAAATGCGCGATATCGCAGAGCAGCTGCAGACATGGCTTGCTGTAGGACGCACGTTCGCTCTGGCCACTGTGGTGAGGGTTTCGGGGAGCTCTCCCCGTTCACCGGGCGCGGCGCTGGCTGTCGCGGTGGACGGGCAGGCCATCGGCAGTGTCTCGGGTGGATGTGTTGAGGCCACGGTGTACGACATGTGCCTTGAATCTCTCGTCACCGGCAAGCCAGTGCTGCACTCCTTTGGGTACAGCGATGAGGAGGCCTTTGCGGCGGCCCTGACGTGTGGCGGAACCATCGAGATCTTCATTCAGCCGGTCTTCCCGGGCCTTGCCGACCCACTGGCATCCACCGTGGCATCGATCGTGGCGGACGAGTCGGTCGCACTTTTGAGGATCGTCGAAGGACCTGACCACTTGATCGGAACAACGCTCACGGTCCGCCCAGGCCAGGATGATGACTCCGGGCCGGCAAGCCTTGCTGCCCCGCTTGGCCCCCCTGCCACCGCATACACGCGGCGTATGCTCGCAATGGGCTCGACGCAGACGTTCCGCCTTCCTGCGGACGGAGATGGGCGGACACCATCACACGGCGGTGTCACCTTCTTCGCCGAAACGTATGTACCCGCCCCTCGGATGCTCGTCTTCGGAGCCATCGACTTCGCTGACGCCGTCGCACGACAGGGCAGATACCTGGGATACCGGGTGACGGTCTGCGACGCACGACCGGTCTTTGCGACCAGGGAGCGCTTTCCTGCAGCCCATGAGGTGGTTGTGGCATGGCCTCACGACTACCTCCAGCACCAGGCCGAGGCAGGGCTGCTGGACCATCGCACCGTGCTCTGCGTCCTGACCCATGATCCCAAGTTCGACATCCCGCTCCTGGAGCGCGCCTTGCGGATGGAGCTCGGATACGTCGGGGCCATGGGGTCACGCCGCACCCACAAGGACCGGCTCGACCGGCTCCGAGAGACTGGGCTCCTGGAGTCCGAGCTCGGCCGACTCCGGTCACCCATAGGGCTGGACTTGGGCGCACGGACTTCCGAGGAGACCGCAGTCTCTGTCGCCGCCGAGATCATCGCCCAGCGCAGGGGAGGCAGCGGTCTGCCACTGATCGATGGCCACGGGCCCATCCACGCGCGTCAGTCGACGGCTGTGAGCGGGAACTGCTCGCCTCCCTGACGTAGCAGTCGGCTCCGGGCAACGACTGATGCGGAGGGCTGGCCGGGGCTTCAGGCGGGGCTGTCATGCACTCTGCGAGGAGTCTCCCCCTGACGGCGGCCATGCCAAGCTCCCCGTGTGCGGCCATTTAGCGCCCCGCTGGCGGCCTCGGGATTCCCCACGTACGGCTGGTTAGGACTCCCCGCCTGCTTTGGACGAATCCGCTCTGGGCAGCCCAGGGCGGGTGAAGAACAGCAGGGAGATGATGGAGATCCTTGAGGCGTATGACCTGACAGGCAGTTACCGTGTCGCGGCCGAGCTGGCGGGGTGTGATCACCACACGGTGGCCCGCTACGTGCAGATGCGGGCAGCTGGTCAGCATCCTGACCAGCGCCGGCATCGAGCTCGCGCGATCGACGATTACTTGCCGAAGATCGAGGAGTTCGTGGTGCGATCACAGGGAAGGATCCGCGCGGATATCGTGCACAAGCGGATCGCCGCGATGGGCTTCACCGGCGGAGAACGCACCACCCTCCGCACCGTTGCCGAGGCAAAAGCCCAGTTCAGAGCCGGACGCCGCCGGGTCTATCGACCCTGGGTGACCGAGCCCGGACTGTGGCTCCAATACGACTTCGGCGACGGCCCGACCATCAACGGACGGAAGACAGTTCTGTGGTGCGCCTGGCTGGCATGGTCCCGGTTCAGGATCGTGATCCCGATCTGGGACAAGACACTGCCGACCATCACCTCTTGCCTGGATGCCACGTTCCGCAGGATCGGCGGGGTCCCGGCCTATGTGCTCACCGACAACGAGAAGACAATCACCACCGATCACGTCGCTGGGATCGCGGTCCGCAACCCAGAGATCGTCGAGGTCGCCCGGCATTACGGGACTACGATCCGCACCTGCCTGCCGGCGGACACGGAGACCAAGGGCGGTTTGGAGGCGACAGTCCGCATCGGCAAGGCAGACCTGGTCCCCAAGGACGTCAACCTGCGCGATCACTACAAGACGTTCGGCGAACTCGAAGCGGCCTGCCGGGCGTTCTGCGACGAGGTCAACTCCCGCACCCACAGGGCCATTCGACGCCGTCCCGCCGAACGTCTCGCTGAGGAACAGCAACGGCTGCATCCGCTGCCCAGGCGGCCGTTCACCGCCGCGTTCGGCACCACCCGGCGGGTCACCTGGGAGTCGACCATTTCCGTCGAGGCGGTCCGCTATTCGGTCCCGCACGAGCTCATCGACACCCGCGTCTGGGCCCGCTTCCACGGCGACGAACTGATCGTCACCGCGGTCAGCGAAGACGGATCCACCCGCGAGGTCGCCCGTCACCGCCGGCCTGGTAGTCGAGGATGGACAACAGGTCCTCGTCCGCGAACCGGGCGGTGACCGCGGCCGTTCCCAGGGCTCGGTCGACGTCCGCGACCGAGTAGAGCTTCGACAGCGCGACGGCTTCGTTCAGCTTTCGTCTTGATCCGGCGAACGCCGGATGATCCGGCCTCCACCAGCCAGGAAGCGGCGCCGGGTCCTAGTGCGAGGAAGGCAGCCTCCTCTGCCGAGGCGGCCTGGGGGACGCGGTCTGATTCCTTGTCCTGCCGGGGCGGGTAGTGGGCGTTGTCCAGGACGGGTCGCCGGGTCGGCCCCGGCCACGAGCGCACCGCTGCAGTTCTCCGCAGCGAGGACCATTCCCTGCAGCCCGGCACGTCCGCCTGGGCCTGCTTCGGTCAACCCGCCCAGACCTCGGACGCTGCCGAGCAGACGAAAGCGATCTCGCCTGATGGCCACCCCACTTCGCACCGTTCCCGGCTCCGGCGGCGACCCGCTGGCCGGCCATCGAGCTCACCAAGCGCCTCAAACTCCCGCACCTCAGAGAGGCGTTGGCCGACCTCATCCCACAGCCAAGGCCCAGCGGAGATCGTCCGAGCAGACTTGCGGAAGACCCGATCTCGGCTTTTGGAGCGGGCCCAGTCCTCCCCCTCACGAAGACCGGTCCGAGGGCCCGGTGACCGCCGCTAGCTGGTCAGCGGCCACCGCAAGTTGCGGTCCGGAGCCGAGGATGAGGTCCGCCAGTGACCGAATGGCAGGTCCAAGACACAGAGTCAGGTAGGTCAGGGATCCCAGCAACTGACCGGCCGTCATGCCGGTGCGCCCGAGTAGCCAGGGAGCGCTCAGGAGCAGGCACATCAGAGGAGTATGCGCGCCAAGCATCACCACGCATGCCTCCATCGCCCGAGCCCGGCCCACGGCCCAGGCGGCGTGAGCCTGCGTGGCAGTGACTCGCGCGACTGAACGGCCGGCCGCTGTCCGCGAGCGTGACGACACCGCAGTGGGCTGAGCGGCAAAGACCATCAGAGTGTGGTCTGCTACCGCCTCTTCAGCCATCACCATGCGCTGCTGGAGTCGTACCAGCGTGTGTGTCAGCGGCCACAACAAGATCAGGGATACGGCTACCGGAAACAAGAGCAAGAATCCCAGTGGCGGCGACAGCCAGAACACTCCGGCCAGCGCTGCAGTGATGGTCAAACCGGCTTCCCCGAATGCGCGCAGCAGTGCAGCGGTGAGACTGCGCACGGATTCCACCCGGGAGCCGAGCCATGTCGCTGCCATCGGGGACCGGGGGCGACCGTGCACCGCCTCCTCCGGCGATGCGGAGGCCGCGAGGTCCTCGACCAGGGTGTCCCGCAGCGCTTCGGCCACCGTGCCAGTCCGGAGTATGAGTTGCCGAGTTGCGCAGGCGCGAACAGCCAAGGTCAGCATGAGCAGGGTGAGCAACCCCATACCGACGTCGTATCGTCCGATCAGGAAACCCTCATCCGCAGCAAGAGCAACGAGCGCTCCGGATGCCACAGCCGGAAGTGCTCCTGCCAATGACCAGGCTCCAACATGCAGCAGTGCCCGCCGATGCGGCCGCAGCCCGTTGGACAGCAGCCGCACTCCAGACCGGTTCATTGGGGGTCCTCCACCCGGCCAGTGCTCCGTTGTGCCTGGCGGACCTGGTTTGGCCGCCGGGTCTCCTGATCCAATACGCAGGTTCAAGTTCCTGGTGAACCAGTCTGAAGGGCGCGCCTTCATCACGCTCTCCAGGGGCCCTCTACGGAGCCCGATTGCTTCCGTCGACTGATCCACGGTCAGGCCGAGCACCTCGGCCACCCGTCCTTCAGCGGCTCGGATCCGCTTGAGATTTGCAAGCGAATCGGTCTGTGCCACTGCATTGATCACCAAAGTGGTATACAGCGCAAAGGCCACGAGACCACCAGGTGACAGGCGGGGGCGGGCCCCCCCCCGGGCCCCCGGCCCCCCCGCGGGGGGGTGGGGGGGGGGGTGCGCCCCCACCCCCCGCCCCGCCGCGGGCGGGTTAAAAAAAGAAGCAGGC
>NZ_JBHWVI010000257.1:0-11264 GCF_042737005.1 Streptomyces sp. NPDC060027 | reverse complement strand
GCCGGGCCCGCGGTGCGCGTGCCCGGCCCCGGAGGACGGACGCGGTCACTTGCCGCCGGCGCCCGGGGTGCGGATGTGGGTGATCCGGTGGTTGCGGTCCAGGCCGACGACGAGCTTGGTGGGTGGGACTCGACAGTGCGTCGCGGTGTGCGGGCGGCCCCCTCGACCCCCGTGACGTGGGGGCCGCTCCGGCGACACCCAGAGCATCGGCGGCCCCGCGGTGCGGGGACAACGGGCTGCGCCCCATCCGCAACGGTGGAACCGTCCCAGGCCTCCCGACCTCTCCTTATGGGGAGTGCCTGGGATACCGTCCTGGGACGCGAGGCAGGGGGAACCGGTGTCGTCCCAGGACGAGGTGGAGGAGTTCGCGGCGCTGCTGCGGCGTCTGAAGGCCCGCACGGACCGCAGTTACGCGGCACTCGCGCGCCGCCTGAACATGAACGCCTCGACGCTGCACCGGTACTGCTCGGGGGACGCCGTGCCGCTCGGCTTCGCATCCGTGGAACGGTTCGCCGCGTTGTGCGAGGCCAGTCCGGCCGAACGGACCGAGCTGCACCGGCGGTGGATCCTGGCGGTGGCGGCACGGCAACGGCCCCGGCCGGCGGCCGAGTCCGTACCGGGAGTCGCCGAAGGCCTCGCGGCGAGCGGCGAGGGCCCCATGGCCGACAGGGCACCTGAGCTCGCGTCCACACCGGCCGCCGACACCGTGTCCGCACCGGCCACCGACGCCGTGTCCACGACCGCCGCCGACACCGCTTCCACACTGCCCGACGGCTCCGTGCCCACGGCAGCGCCCGAATCCTCGCCCGGTCTCCAGGAGACCTCCGCGGAAAGCCTCCCCGGCTCGTCGCGCGCGCACGACGTGGCGTCGCGCCCCGCCTCGCGAAGGCCCTGGTACAGGCGCCGCGTGACGGTCACCGCCGCTGTCGTGACGGCGCTGATCGCCACCCTGGGCAGCCTGTCCGCCCTGCCGTCCGGGCACCCCTCGGCCACCGGCGACGACCAGGCGTCCGGCACGAAGACCACGAGGACGGCGGGCGCGCGGCACGGCTCCCCGACGCCGTCCGCCCACCCCTCCAGCACGCGCGGCCGGCCGTCCGGCACGCCGTCCCCGAAGGCATCCGGCAAGCGAGACGCCTCGCCGGGCCCGTCCGCGAGCAGGGCCCCCGCGGCCGGCTCCGCCGTCACCCCCCTCACCTGGACCGCGAACTCCCATCGCTGGGCGACCGGCTGCTTTCACGACTACGTCATCGACAAGGTGCCCGAGGATGTGCCACCGCCCCCGGCCCCGCAGGACGCGTCCCCCTGGGCGAGGACGCAGAACGCGGTGCACGGCGGCCAGTCCTTCGTGGACATCACCGTGCAGGGGCGGACGGACGCGGCTGTCGTCCTGGAGGCCCTGCGGGTCCGCGTCGTCGGACGCTCGGCCCCGGTGAAGGGCAAGGTCTACTCAACGGGCCAGGGTTGCGGCGCCGACATGGCCCCCCACTCGTTCGCCGTCGATCTGGACATGGCCCGGCCCATCGCCCGCGCGGTCCCGGGCAATGACGGCGGAACGATCACTCCGCCGCTGCAGCTGCCCTACCGGGTGTCCGTGAAGGATCCCGAGGTGCTGATGGTCGACGCCCGGACCGTCGGCTGCGACTGCCGTTGGTACCTGGAGCTCGAATGGTCCTCGCAGGGCCGCACCGGCACCGAGCGCATCGACGACCACGGCGTCCCGTTCCGCCTCAGCGGCACCAAGGGTCTGCCGCACTATGGGTACGCGAGCGGCGGCTGGACTCTCACGGACTGAGCGGGGCCACCGGCGCACGGGGCCGACGCCCTTACGGGCGGGGCATGTTGCGCAGGTTGGAGCGGGCCAGCTGCACCATCCGTCCGACGCCGCCGTCCAGCACGATCTTCGATGCCGAGAGCGCGAAGCCCGTCACCATGTCCGCGCTGATCTTCGGCGGGATGGAGAGCGCGTTCGGGTCGGTGACGACGTCGACCAGGGCCGGGCCCTTGTGGCGGAAGGCGTCCTTGAGGGCGCCGGCGAGCTGCTTGGGCTTCTCGACCCGGACGCCGTACGCGCCGCACGCACGGGCCACCGCCGCGAAGTCCGGGTTCTTGTTGGCGGTGCCGTAGGAGGGCAGCCCGGCGACGAGCATCTCCAGTTCGACCATGCCGAGGGACGAGTTGTTGAAGAGAACGACCTTCACCGGCAGGTCGTACTGCACGAGGGTGAGGAAGTCGCCCATCAGCATGGAGAATCCGCCGTCGCCGGACATCGACACGACCTGCCGCTTCCGGTCGGTGAACTGGGCGCCGATCGCCATCGGCAGCGCGTTCGCCATCGACCCGTGCGAGAACGAACCGATCACGCGGCGGCTGCCGTTGGGCGAGATGTAGCGGGCCGCCCAGACATTGCACATCCCGGTGTCCACTGTGAACACCGCGTCCTCGTCGGCCAGTTCGTCCAGCACCGAGGCGACGTACTCGGGATGGATCGGAACGTGCTTCTCGACCTTGCGGGTGTACGCCTTGACGACCCCCTCGAGGGCGTCGGCGTGCTTCTTCAGCATTTTGTCGAGAAAGCGCCTGTTCCCCTTGGGCCGCACGCGCGGGATCAGACAGCGCAGGGTCTCCTTCACATCGCCCCACACCGCCAGGTCCAGCTTCGACCGGCGCCCCAGGCGCTCGGGCCGCACGTCGACCTGGACGATCTTGACGTCGTCCGGGAGGAAGGCGTTGTACGGGAAGTCGGTGCCCAGCAGGATGAGGAGATCGCACTCATGGGTCGCCTCGTAGGCCGCGCCGTACCCGAGAAGCCCGCTCATCCCGACATCGAAGGGATTGTCGTACTGAATCCATTCCTTGCCGCGCAGCGCGTGCCCGACCGGGGACTTGATCTTCTCGGCGAACTGCATGACCTCGGCGTGCGCGCCCGCCGTGCCGCTCCCGCAGAACAGGGTGACCTTGTCCGCCTCGTCGATCATCTCGACGAGCTTGTCGATCTCGGTGTCGCCGGGCCGGACGCTGGGCCGGGAGGTGACGAGGGCGGTTTCGATCGTCTTGTCCGGGGCGGGCTCGGCGGCGATGTCGCCGGGCAGCGAGACCACACTGACCCCGGACTGGCCCACCGCGTGCTGGATGGCGGTCTGGAGCAGCCGCGGCATCTGCTTCGGGCTGGAGATGAGTTCGCTGTAGTGACTGCACTCGCGGAAGAGCTGGTCGGGATGGGTCTCCTGGAAGTAGCCGAGGCCGATCTCGCTGGAGGGGATCTGCGAGGCGAGGGCCAGCACCGGGGCCATGGAGCGGTGCGCGTCGTACAGGCCGTTGATCAGGTGGAGGTTGCCGGGACCGCAGGAGCCGGCGCAGGCCGCGAGTTTCCCGGTGATCTGGGCCTCGGCGCCCGCGGCGAAGGCGGCGGTCTCCTCGTGGCGGACGTGGATCCAGTCGATGGCCGCGTTGCGCCGGATCGCGTCCACGACCGGGTTGAGGCTGTCCCCCACAACTCCGTACAGCCGCTTGACGCCGGCGCGGACGAGGATGTCGACGAACTGCTCGGCGACGTTCTGCTTGGCCATGGCGCACGCACCTCTTCGTGATCCTCGAAGCCCTCGGGCGTCTCGGGTCCCCGTGGTTCCCTGGTCCATCCCTCGGTCCATGAATTCACACGGTGCGCGGTTACGCCTCCCAGACGGCGGCGGCGGTCCGGTCGTCGGCGTACCCCTTGACCCGCACCAGGCTGTCCGCCAGGAAGGCGGCCAGGCCGGGCGGCTCCGCCGTCGACCACCGCGTCGTCAGGTACTCGGCCAGCTCGGGTTCGCCGCGCAGCGGCTCCGCAAGGCCGTTCGTGCACAGCAGGAGCGTGTCACCCGGGCGGGCGACGGAGGCCCGGAACCGGAAGGGGGCGCGGGGCGGCCGGGGGGCGGGTTCGTACGGGCTCGGGGGTGTCGTGATGCCCAGGTCCATGGTAAGCCGGTCGCCCTCGGGGGTCTCGTGGGGCAGCGACCCGAAGCCGACCACGGCCTCCCCGGTGGTGTCGGCGACCCGCGGTTCGATGTCCTGCCACTCGCCGTCCCGCAGCCGGAACAGGCCGCCCGGGCCGACGCCGAAGAACACCCGGGTACGGCACTCCGGGTCGGCGGGCAGCAGCATGCAGCGCAGACCGGCGGAGTACTCCTCGGGTTCGACGCCCTGCTCCGCCGCGCTGGCCCGCAGTTTGCCGAGGCTACGGTCGGTGAGCCGGTGCAGGCCCGACTTCAGGTCGCCGCGCCGGGCGGCCCGGATGTCGTCGGACAGCCGCGCGTGGCTGCGCCCGACGGCCCGCGCGATCCACTGACACGCCTCCGCCGCGGCCCGGTGCGCGCCCGGCGTGGCCCGGGCGCCGGTGGCCATCGCGACCAGGACGAGCGCCTGCTCGCCCACGCCGAACCGGGCTGTGAGCAGCGAGTCCCGGCGCGGTTCGCCCCGGTAGCGCGCGGAGTCCCCGCGCACGGACACGGCCCGCAGGGTGCTCGTCCCGTACCGTGCGCCGTCCAGCACGGTGTCGGCGACCAGGTCGTCGAGTTCGTCCGGGTCGGCGGGCGGGAGCGCGGTCGGTTCGGCGTCGTAGGTGGGCGGGCCGGAGCCGACGTGGTCGACGGAGGGCGGCCGCCCGACGACGGAGAGGGCGGTCTCCCGGGGCTCGCCGGGCGACCTGTCCTCGGGGTCCGCGTCGGGGGGCGGTGGCCGGAAGCCGCCGGTGGTGCTGGGCAGCGCGGGGGCGGGGGGTGCGGTCGAGGGGACGGCGGGAGCCGACACGGGTTTCGGCGGTACGTCCGACGGTGCCCTCGACGCGGGCACCCGCGACGGCATCTGCGGTGCGGGCGGCGGCTCCGGGGACGGACCGCTCCGGGTGTCCCGGGACGCGTCCGGGCCGGGCTCCTGCGCGGTGAACCCCGGCGGTTTCGGGCCGGGCGGGAAGGGTGCGGGGGCGGCCGGGTCGGGGGCGCGGTCAGGGGGAGCCGGCTCCCAGGGAGCGGGCTGCCGGGGAGCCGGCTGCCGGGTGGGCCCGCTCCGGTCGGCGGGACCCAGGTCGGAGCCGGGAGGCGGCACCGGGCCGCGCTCCCATCGGCCGGGCCGTGACGCCGTCTCGTCACGTGGGGTCGCGCCGGGCCAGGGCACGGAGGCCGCGGTGCCGCCGGGCCGTCCCGTCACGGCGGGAGGCTGCCTCGGCGGGAACGGCGGCTGCTTCCCCGTCTCGGGGGAGGACGGCTCCGGCACGGCGGGAGGTCGCTCCGGGTGCGGCGGGCCGTCGGGCCCGGCCGCATCGGGCCGTGAAACGGCCCCGCGCCCTGACAAGGGACCCGGACCCGGCGCGGACCGCGGATCCGGAGCCGGCCTCGGGTCCGGAGCCGGCCTCGGGTCCGGCCCGGATGCCGGACCCGGCTCGGGCCCGCCGCCCACTGTCCCCGCCGCCGACGCGAACCGGTCGTCCAGGGAATCGGCCACGGGCGCGGGCCCCGTGTCCTCGGTGGAGTCGTCGTACAACTGGCCCCACCAGTCGTCCTCGTGACCGGTGGGCTTCTCCCCCTGCTGGCTCATGCCCGTAATTGTCCACCGCGACCGCCGGTTGAAAACGGTGCATCCGGAAAAACCGGCCAAGGTGCGGGCGGTCGAACGGCGCGTCGAGTGAATCGCCGAACAGGAATACGTACAAGAAACGTGTGCACACATGACCGCCGGGCGGTCCCACCCCCCACGGGAGAACCGCCCGGCGGCGTCCGGGTGACCGGGGCCTGACGCACGTCGCAGGCCCGGGTCACGGTCCGATACGGCCCGCGTTCGCGCAGGCCAAGCCCAAGTAGGGCATTACGGACGGCGGTTGGTACCGCGGTGGCGTGAGCTTGTCAGAGGGGCGGGGGGTACGGCGATGATGTGCCGAGGCGGGTTTGCGCCGTGGCCGCTTTCCGCCACGGCGATGCCGACCGGCCGGAACGCATCCTTGGGAGGGGACATCGCCGCATGCTGGGAGCGATAGGTCTGGACGAGACCCACGAGTCGGCGTACCGGGCGCTGGTGTCCGTGGGCGCCGCCGACGTGCCCGATCTCGCGTGTCGGCTCGCGCTCGGCGAGTACGACACGGAGCGCGCGCTGCGCCGGCTGGAGCGGCACGGTCTGGCCGCCCAGTCCTCGGCGCGGCCCGGCCGCTGGGTGGCCGCGCCGCCGGGGGTCGCCCTCGGGGCGCTGCTCACCCAGCAGCGCCACGAGCTGGAGAAGGCGGAGCTGGCGGCCGCGCTGCTGGCCGAGGAGTACCGGGCCTCCGCCGCCGAGCCGGCCGTGCACGACCTGGTCGAGGTGGTGATCGGCGCGGCGGCGGTCTCCCAGCGCTTCCTCCAGCTCCAGCTGGGCGCGACCGAGGAGGTGTGCGCGCTGGTCACCGGGAACCCGGTGGTGGTCTCCGGCACGGACAACGACGCCGAGGCGCAGGCCGCGGACCGGGGTGTCGCCTACCGCGTGGTCGTCGAGCGGTCCGTCCTCGACCTGCCCAGCGGCATCACCGAGCTGTCCGCCGCGCTCGGCCGCGACGAGCAGGTGCGGGTCGTGGACGAGGTGCCGACCAAGCTGGTGATCGCCGACCGGGCGCTCGCGATGGTGCCGCTCACCTCGCACACCGCGGAGCCGGCCGCGCTGGTCGTGCACGCGAGCGGGCTCCTGGAGTTGCTGTCGGGGCTGTTCCAGTCGGTCTGGCGGGACGCCCTGCCGCTGCGGCTGGGCGGCCGGGGCGTGCTGGAGGAGGAACCGGACGGCCCGGACGCCGCCGACCTGGAGATCCTCTCCCTCCTCCTCGCGGGGCTGACCGACGCGAGCGTCGCCAAACAGCTCGACCTGGGCCTCAGGACGGTGCAGCGCCGGGTCAAGCGGCTGATGGAGCTGACGGGCGTGACGACCCGGCTGCAGCTGGGCTGGCACGCGTACGAGCGGGGCTGGGTGGCGCGGGACTGACCTGCGGTCTCCCGTCCGCTCCGGCACCCTGGGCAGATGGGAGCGTGGGAACTCCTGCTGGTCGGCGTGGTGATTCTGCTCGGCCTGGCAGGAGTACTGGTGCCCGGACTGCCGGGGTCGTGGCTCGTCTGGGCCGCGGTCCTGTGGTGGGCGCTGAGCGACCCGCAGGCCCTCTCCTGGGGCGTCCTCGTCGGTGCGACCGCGGTCCTGCTGCTCGCCCAGGCCATCCGCTGGATGCTGCCGCCGCGACGGCTGCGCGAGAGCGGCGCCACCACCCGAATGGCGGTGTACGCCGGTGCCGGGGCGGTCCTCGGCTTCTTCCTGGTGCCGGTCGTCGGCGCCGTGCCCGGTTTCATCGGCGGGATCTACCTCGGCGAGCGGCTGCGCCTCGGTGGGCACGGGGAGGCGAAGGCCTCGGTGCGGACCGCGATGCGCTCGGGCGGCTGGAGCGTGCTGACGGAACTCCTCGCCTGCCTGTTGATCATGGGTGCCTGGCTGGGCGCGGTCATCTGGGGCTGAGCCGGCGCGGGAGGTGCCAGGCTCGGCCGGCGGGCGGCCCGCGGCGGGAGGAGCGTGTTCAGGTCGATCGTGTCGGCGAGCGCCCGCATGCCGGAGTCGTTGAAGTGCAGATGGTCGCCGGGGTCGTAGGCGGGGAGGATCCGGCTCGGACGGGCGGGGTCGCGGACGGTGGCGTCGAAGTCCGCGACCCCGTCGAAGATCCGGTGGGTGCGGATGGCGGCGTTGACCGCCTGCCGCACGGCTTCCCGGGCCGGGGTGTACGCGCCGTGACCGCCGTACGGAGTGATGGTGGCGCCGACGACCCGGATGCCGCGGGAGTGCGCGCGGCGTACGAGAAGCCGGTAGGCGCTCTCCAGAGCGCGGGGGTCCGTCTGCGCCGGTGTCCCCTTGATGTCGTTGATGCCCTCCAGCACGATCAGCGCCCGGACCCCCGCGCGGGAGAGGACGTCGGCGTCCAGGCGGGCCAGAGCGCTCGGGCCCCGGCCGTCGAGCAGGAGGCGGTTCCCGGCGATCCCCGCGTTCAGGACGCCGGCCCCGCGGTCGGCGGGAAGTCCGCGCAGCCGGGCGGCAAGCCGGTCGGGCCAGCGGCGGTTGGCGCTGAAGGAGGAGCCGGTGCCGTCGGTGATGGAGTCGCCGAGGGTGACCACGCTGCCCGCGGCCGAAGGGCCGAGCACGTCGACGCCGGTCACGTAGTACCAGTTGCCGATGGTGGTGGTGTAGGCGGCGCCGCTCTCCTCGGCGGTCCGGTCGCCCTGCGGCGCGATGAAGTTGGCCTGGAGCGCGGAGCGGTGGTAGGTCGCCGGGCCCGAGTCGGCGGGGGTGTGCACCGAGACCAGGAGGTTGGCGTCGGCGGGGACCGACAGGACGACGGGGTCGCTGACCAGGTCCCGGCCGGCGGGGACGGTGGCCGGCCTGGCGCCGGCGAAGGTGACCGCGCGCACGGAGCCCGCGACGGCCCGGGGACTCGTCGGCTCGTCCGGCCGCTGCAACGCCAGTGTCACGGAACCGAGTTGGAGCGGTCTCGTGCCGAGCCGGTTGGACAGCCGGACGCGGGCGGCCCGGCCGCCGACGCTGGTGTGCACGACGTTGCGGATGGAGGCGCCGGGCAGCGCGGGCGCGGTGTCGGAGGCGGCGGCCTCCCAGGTGCCCGTCCAGGTCAGGACCGGCTTCGGAGCGGTCCGGCCGGGCGCGGATCTCGCCTCGGCGATCGTGCCCGGCGAGGCGAGGACCAGGGCGGTCGCCAGGGTGACGAACAGGCGCCGGAACGTGCTCGGGCGAGTCATGAGGCCATCGCTTCCCCGGGCATGGGCTCCCGCAACCACCGTCACACCATCGGGCAGCCCCTCCCGACGCACCGTCACACCATCGGGCATGCCCCTCCCGACGCACCGTCACGGCTTCGGGCGCGACGCGCTCCTCCTCCGGTCCTAGGTCCGGAACCCGATGCGTCGCGGGCGGGGGCGTGTTTGGGTGCTGTCATGACCGAATTCAGCGAGGCCGAGCGCACGTATCTGAGGTCGCAGCGACTGGGGCGGCTGGCCACCGTCGACCCTCTCGGGCAGCCCCAGGCCAACCCCGTCGGCTTCTTCCCGCAGGGGGACGGAACGATCCTGATCGGCGGCTACGCGATGGGGACCACGAAGAAGTGGCGCAACCTCCGGAAGAACCCGAAGGTCGCCCTGGTCGTCGACGACATCGTCAGCCTCGAGCCGTGGAAGGTCAGAGGCATCGACATCCGCGGGGAGGCGGAACTGCTCACCGGCGCGCACGACTTGGGACCGCACTTCAGTGAGGAACTGATCCGCATCCACCCGAGGAGAATCCACAGTTGGGGCCTCGACGCCTGAGCGGCCCCACGGATCGGGCCGGTTACGACAGCGACCCGGGCCGCCGGCCAGCCGAGTCCGTCGGTGAGCGGCCGCAGTTCGGGCCCGGTCGACCGCCGAACGGTTCGTCCTGTGGAGGGCACCCCGCGCGGTGCGCTGCCGCAGGAGGACGGCCGGCACGACCAGCACCCGCACGCGCCGGTGCGGGGGACCTGCCGGGCACCGGGTGAACGCGCCTCCTGGCTCGGGCCGTTGGCCTACGGCTCCCCCGCGGCCCGCAGGTGCCTGACGGCGTACGAGCGCCACGGGCGCCAGCCGTCCGGGATGTCCGCTCCGGGCGGTGCCACGTCCGGGTCGCCGAGGGCCCGGGTGCGGATGACGGCGGCGACGCCCTCGTCCATGCCGGGCAGCGCGAGCAGCGCCTCCTGAGCCTCGTCGCGGTCGGCGCCCGGGTCGAGACGCAGCGCGCCGTCGGCGAGGGCGGTGGTCAGAGCGCCGAGGGGGCCGTCCGGCTCCGCCTGGGCGAGCACGGCGGCCTCGGGAAAGAGATGCGTGAGCGTGTCGCAGGGAGCGTCCAGCGCCTTGCCGTACCGCTGCACCAGTCGCTCGGCCTCCGCCTCCCCCACCAGCGCGCGCACCGCCAGCTCGTCCGGATCGGCGGTGCCCGGCGATCTGAGGCCCGGCCGCGCCGCGACCAGGGGACCCAGCCGCGGGTCGGCTCCCAGCCGCTCGTCGACGGCGTACGGATCCGCGTCGAGGTCGAACAGCCGGCGCAGCCGCTGTACGGCGGTGGTGAGGTCCCGGAGATCGGTGAGGTGCAGCCGGGCGTCGAGCCAGCCACCGGGGTGCGCGGCACCGGTCGGGTCCGCCACTCCCACGGAGGGGTCAGGTGCTCCCACGGAGGGGTCCGGTGCTCCCGCGACACGGCCGGTCCCGCCGGAACCGGGGCGGCCCGCGCCCGTGCCCGCCCGTTCGTCGACGGCCACGATTCCCGTGCCGTACGGCAGCCGCAGGGTGCGCCGGTACGTACGCCGGCCACGGCTGCCGCCGACGGCCTCGACCCCCGGGACGGCCTCGGCTGCCAGCAGGTCGAAGACGGCGGTGGTCTGGTAGGGCCCCCGGTGGGCGAGCCGGAGCGGGACACCCGCGGTGGGGGTGGCCGCGCGCCGGGCGGCGGGGCCGGTGCGCGGCGCGGCGGCGCGCACCTCGCTCGGCGTCGACGCGTAGACCGCGCGGATCGTGTCGTTGAACTGGCGGACGCTGGCGAACCCCGCCGCGAACGCGATCTGCGTGATGGGGAGTTCGGTGGTCTGGAGCAGTATGCGCGCGGTGTGCGCCCGTTGGGCCCTGGCCAGCGCGACCGGGCCCGCGCCGACCTCCGCCGTGAGCTGCCGCTGGACCTGGCGGGCGCTGTACCCGAGCCGGGTGGCGAGCCCTGCGACGCCCTCACGGTCCACGACGCCGTCACCGATCAGGCGCATGGCCCGGCCGACGACGTCGGCCCGTACGTTCCAGGCGGCGGAGCCCGGCACGGCGTCCGGGCGGCATCTGCGGCAGGCCCGGAAGCCCGAACCCTGCGCGGCGGCGGCCGTCGCGTAGAACCGCACGTTCTGCCGCTTCGGTGTCACCGCCGGGCAGCTGGGCCTGCAGTAGATCCCCGTCGTCCGCACGGCGAAGAAGAACTCCCCGTCGAACCGGGCGTCCCGGCTCCGCACGGCCTCGTACCTGGTGTCCTCGTCGATCACCCTTCCAGTGTGGCCCGCCCCGCACCACGGGGCTGGCGGAAATCGGACACGGCACTGCGATCCGGGCGAGGCCTCGCCTTCACCCCGGGCCGGCCGGGTGGCGGGAGGGACGCTCCGGTGCGGGACCGCACCGGCAAGACCGACGGCGGAGGCCGAGGCCGAGGCGGGCGAGGGTGCGGTGCGGGGCGGGGGGGGGCCCCCC